>CAITQY010000766.1 GCA_903894655.1 uncultured Gemmatimonadota bacterium | reverse complement strand
GTGTGTCCCACTTCATGCGCGGTCACGTACTCGAGCAAACGGCCGGCGAGCGAATCGGGGAACGGGAACTTGTGGGTGCGCTTGTCGAGATGACCGACCTGCGTGAAGTACCACGAGCGTCCGAGGTTCATGACGTTGAGATACGTCTGCACGTCGGCGTCGATGATTTCCCCGGTGCGCGGATCCTTGAGGCTCGGCCCTACGGCGTTTTCGGTGGCCGACGGGAGCCAGCGCACCATGGCCACGGTGGCGTCTTCGCCGGAGAAGTCGGGATCGTTGGCCGGCGCCTCGGCGGCCACGATGCCCTTGTAGAAGCCGGCGGCTTCGAAGGCCACCTGCCAGTCTTCGATGCCCTTCTTGATCCACGGCTTCAACCACGCCGGCGTGGCGGGGTCGAGGTAGTACGTGATCGGCTTCTTGGGCACGCACAGATTGCCGACCTTTTTGTCGGAGCACTCGAGGCGCCAGCGCGAGATGTAGCGCTTGGTTTCCACGCGCTGCGTGGCGCCGGAGAAGTCACGCTGCTGCACGCCGAAGTAGCCCACGCGGTCGTCGAGCAAGCGCGGCTGCATGGGGATGTCGGGCAGTTTGGCGATCGAGAAGGTGTACTTCTCGGTCGTGGGCGCCGTCGCGGCCGCCGCACCGGGCGCGCCGCCACCACCACCACCACCGGGCGCTCCGCCCTGCGGCGTGAAGCTCTGCACGGCGGTGACGTTCACGTTGCGCGAGTACGCCGCGAACCGATCGATGTACGAGCGCGCGGCATCAACGGTGGCGCGACGACCGAGCGCGGTGTATTCGGCTACGCCGCCGGTGAACATGCGCGTGACTTCCACAACGGCCGAGCTGTCGGCGCCATACGCTTCGATGTTGAGCGCGGCGAGAATATTGGTGACGCCGATCAGTTCGGCGGCCATGCGCTGCGACGACGCGGTGTCGGCGATGATGTCGCGGTAGTCGGCTTCGCGCACGAAGATGCGGTTCTCGCGACGTTCGAAGCGCACGAGGTTGTTGCCGCCCTGCGTGCCACGAATGCCGATTTCGTCGGGCGTGCCGGCGAGCGTGGTGACGATCACGTAGTCCTTGCCGAGCTCCGCGCGCGGAATCTCAAAGTACAAGCGACTGCCGACCGAGTGGACCTTGAACACGCCGCTCTTGGTGATGGCGCGCGGCGTAATCACGGTGCCGTAGGGGCGCGGCTGCGGGTCCTGCGCGGCGTTGGCGCCGCCCAAGGTGGCGCCACCCTGGGCGCCGGGCTGACCACCGCCCTGGCCACCACCCTGGCCGCCACCCTGGCCGCCACCCTGATTCGGGGCGCCGGCGGGACGACCGCCGGGTGCGGCGGTGGGGGTTGGCGTGGGCGCGGGGGTGGGCGCGGGGGTCGGCTTCGGGGCGCAGGCGCCGAGCACGAGCCCGGCGGCGGCGATCGACAGGGAAGCGTGTCGCATGCGGGTTGGGATTTCTGGGAGGGGACGTGGCCCGGGGGCGCGTGGTGGCGCACCGGCAGACACACAATAACGCGTGGTGGCGAGGGTGTGCTGACGGGTGGTCCCTGAACGGCCAAAAGCTTAGGGAGCAGGGAGGAGGGTGTCAGGAGGGAGGAGGGAGGTGAGCCGGTTGCCCATCCCGTCCGCCGCCGCGAGAATTCCCGCCATGAATCAGCCGCCCATTCCGTCGGTATCCCCGACCACCTCGGTCTTCGTGAACCGACCATGATAGACCAAGAGATGTTGAGTAAGGATACCCAGACGTTGGCGCGGTTCGGGTACCGGCAGGAGCTGCTGCGACGGATGGGTGGGTTCTCCAACTACGCCATCTCGCTGTCCATCATCTGCATTTTGGCCGGTGGCATCACCTCGTTTCACCTCGGGTTCGCGGCCGCCGGCGGGGCGGGCATCGCGCTGGGGTGGCCCCTCGGCACGCTGCTGGCCATCGGGTTCGCCGCCACGATGGCGCAGGTCGCTTCGGCGTTTCCCACGGCGGGCGGGTTGTACCACTGGGCGTCGATTCTCGGGGGGCGCGGCTGGGGGTGGCTCACGGCGTGGCTCAATCTGTTCGGGCTCGTGACCGTGCTCGGGGCCATCAACGTGGGGACGTACCTGTTCATCACCGGCGCGATGCTCCCGTCGCTCGGGGTGGACCTGTCCACGCTGTCCGAGTCCGCGCGGTTTTGGCTGCAAATCGGTGGCGTCGCCCTGATTACCGGCTCGCAGGCGCTGATCAACCATGTCGGGATCCGGGCCACCACGCGGCTCACCGACTTCAGCGGCGTGTTGATTCTGGTGGTGGCTGTGGTGCTCACCGTGAGCTTGCTCGTGGCGGCGCCGTCGCTCGATCTATCGCGGCTCGTGCGCTTCACGAACTACAGCGGTCTGCCCACGTCGGCGCCGGTGTGGCCACGCGGGGAATCCACGGCGTGGCTGTTTCTGCTGGGGCTGATGCTCCCCGCCTACACCATCACCGGCTTCGACGCCTCGGCACACACGGCGGAGGAAACGGTCAACGCCGCGCACAATGCGCCGCGCGGCATCCTGCGCTCGGTGCTGGTGTCGGGGATCTTCGGCTGGGCGATGCTGTGCGCCATCGTGTTGGCGATGCCCGATCTCGACGCCGCGGCGCAGCAGGGGGACCGCGTGGTGGTGTGGACCATCAGCTCGGTGCTGCCGGCGTGGTTTGCGGCGCTGTTGTTCGTAGGCATCGCGATCGCGCAGTACCTGTGCGGGCTCGCCACGGTCACGTCGGCATCACGCATGATGTTCGCGTTCGCTCGTGACGGCGGGCTTCCGTTCTCCACGAAGATCCGCCGGGTGAGCTCGACGCGCCGGGTGCCGGTGACGGCCATCTGGGTCACCTGCGTGCTCGCGATCGCCTTTACGCTGTACACGCCGGTGTATTCGACGATCACGTCGGTGAGCGTGATCTTCCTGTATCTGTCGTATCTCATGCCTACCATGCTGGGGCTGCGCGCCTACGGCCGCACCTGGACGACCTTCGGGCCCTGGACGCTTGGCGTGCACTTCCGCTGGATGGCGTGTGTGTGCGTTGTGGGCATCGTGCTGTTGCTGGTGATCGGCGTGCAGCCGCCCAACGGCAAGGCGCTCGGCATCATCGTGGCGGCGGGGCTGTTGGCGGCGGTCACGTGGTTCGGAGGGGAGCGGCGGCGGTTTGTCGGGCCACCCGCGGTGAAGCCGCCCACGGCCTAATCCGACGGGCGTTGGGCGGCTGTCGCCGTGTCAGCCGGACGGTGCTGCCGCACCACTGCACCGCTGGCGCATTTTTGGTGACGCTCCGAGAAGGTGTGACCAGTATCCTGCGCGATGCCTCCTTGCCTTCCCTGCGCCGAGTGCAATAGCCTATGGGTATGCCCGCGATCACCCTGGAATGGACTGTCGAGATGCTCGATGCGCTGCCCGACGACGGGCAGCGCTATGAGATCATCGACGGAGTGCTATTCGTGACTCCCGGCCCGGGAGAAATGCATCAGGATGTCGTCGGTGAGCTGTATGCCTTGCTGCGCGACTATCTGATGGGCAGTGACGTCGGGAAGGCCATGGTGTCGCCGTCGGATGTGCGACGTGGCGATCGCCGTCGGAATCGTGTGCAGCCCGACGTATTCGTCATTCGGAAGGTCGATGGCAAGCGCCCACCGTATCCGTACGAACTGCACGACCTGCTGCTCGCCGTCGAAGTGGTGTCGCCCGGCAATCCGCTGCTGGACTACCAGGTCAAGCGCGACCTGTACCTGCGGGAGGGCGTGGGGGAGTACTGGGTGATCAATCCCGGCGCGCGCAATGTGTCCCGGTGGCGTGGGCGGGACGATCCCGGCGAGGTGCTGAGCAAAACGGTTTCGTGGCAGCCGGAAGGGGTGTCGGTGCCGTTCGTTGTTGATCTGGCGGGATTTTTTGAGGCGGCGGGGAGGTGAGGTGGGAACTGTTCGCTGCAGACTGCAGACTGCAGACTTCCAACTGCTAACTGCTAACTGCCAACTGCTGAGGGGGCAGGGAGGAGGGTGTCAGGGTGGAGGGGGCAGGTGTACGGCGCTGCTGTCCTGCGTCCTCCTTCCTGAGACCCTCCTCCCTGCTCTCTAAGCCGTTGGCCGTTCCCTAAGCAGTTGGCCGTTCATTTCATCACCCGCACCACCCAATCCGCCAACGCGCCCAGCACTTCGCGCCGCACCCGCGTGTCCTTGAGCGATGTGTAGCCGGCGGGTGCGCCGCTCGGGTCGATCAGGAACAGATGGTTCGTGGCGGGGAAGTGGTGCACTGTCACGCGCGTGTTGCCGCTGCCTTTCAGGATGGTGACGATCGAGTCGGCTTGCTCGGCGGTGACCTGCTGGTCGGTGTCGCCTTGCAGCACCAGCGTGGGCTGCTTCACGCGGCGCAGTGCGGCGGAGGGCTCGGTCTTCATGAAGAAGCCCATCCATGCGTTCGCGGCGGCGAGGGAATCGAGGCCTTTCGGCACGGTGCGGCGGAGCGAATCGCGCTGCGTGTCGGTGAGCTGCGTAGCGGACTTGATGCCGTTCTCGTTCTGGAATTCCAGGATGCGACGACCGTTGTACGCGGGGCCGGCCAGCAGGGCGATGGCGCGCAGGGTGGGATCCTTGGCGGCGACCATCGGGGCGATGAAACCGCCTTCGCTGTGGCCGGCGAGGGCGATGCGCGTGCCGTCGATGTCGGCGCGCGTGCGCAGATACGCGACCGCCGACGCGACATCGTCGGCGAAGTCGGCGCTGGTGGCGTTGGCGCGCGACGCCGCGCCGCCGCTGGCGCCCACGCCGCGGTCGTCGACGCGCAAGACGGCCATGCCGCGGCGTCCAAGCGTGTCGGCGATGTCGCGGAACGGCGCGTAGTTCGGCACGATGCTGATGCGCGAGTCACGGTCCTGCGGGCCACTGCCGCTGATGGTGACCACGGCGGGCACTTTCGTCGCGGCGTTGCCTTGGCCCTTCGGACGCGTGAGCGTGCCGGCCAGCGTGTAGCCACGCGACGTGGGAATGACCACGTCTTCGGCGGTGTACGGCGCGTTGGCCGGGGCGCCGTAGTCGATCTTGGCTGGGGCACTCGAGAGGCTTGCGGCGCCCGTCGTGCGTACCACGCGCAGATTCTGCGCGGGAATGCTCATCTCGCGCGGGCCCCCGTTGATGTCCCACAGAATGCGCACGGCCATCCCCGCAATCGAGAACACCGTGGTGTCTCCCTGCTCGGCTACGGTCGCCGTGATCGTCCGGCCACCGTTGGTGAGGAACACGGGTAGCGACGCCTTCTTCGCCCCGCGCGCATGATCGGCCATCAGTGCGGTGTGCAGTACGCTGTTGCCCACGAGGGCCACGGCGCCGCCGGCGCTCAGCACCGCTTGTTCGTTGGTGGTGCCATTCGCCGAGATGGTGAGCTTGGCACTGTCGCCGACCATGTTCACCACGATGTTCTGGGTGGGCAGGCCGGTGGTCGGGGAGCCGGGCGCGAATACGGCGAGCGTGAGGCGGCCGGGCATGGCGTTCACGTGCTGCTGTTCCCAGCGCATGACCGGTGCGCCGCGCATGGTGAGCAGTCCCATAATCGACGACGGACCCGGCGTGATCACTTCGGTGCCGAGGGTGTCGATGCTGCGCAGGTACACGAAGTGATACGCGGGCGCCGACTGGGCGCGAGCGGTCGTCGCGAGCACGGCGCCGAGCGCGAGGGCGATCGCCGTCAGCAGTACGGCAATGACGCCAGCGCGACGCGAGCGTTTGAAGATGAGGTGCAGCATGGAGGCGTTCGGTGCGAGTTAGGAGGACTCGTGGTCGACGTCGTCGACCGGGGTATTGCGATCGGCCAGCGCCAGCGTCGACACGCGTCCGGCATTCCGGAGCGCGTGCCGCAGCAGAAACTCGATCTGCCCATTCAGACTGCGTAGGTCATCGTTGGCCCACCGCTGGACGGCGTCGAGCACATCGCGGTCCACGCGAATGAGGAATGACTTGCGTTCAGCCATGAGATGCCGCGCGCATGATCAGGAGTAGAGCGATCCGGTGTTGACCACCGGTTGCGCGGCACGATCCGAGCAGAGCACGACGAGCAGGTTGCTCACCATCGACGCTTTGCGCTCGTCATCGAGCGTCACGATTTTGCGCGCGGAAAGCGCATCGAGCGCCATCTCTACCATACCGACGGCGCCTTCCACAATCGTCTGACGGGCGGCCACAATGGCGCTCGCCTGCTGCCGCTGCAGCATCGCCGCCGCGATTTCCTGGGCGTACGCCAAGTGACTGATGCGCGCTTCGAGCACTTCGACACCTGCTTTGCCGAGGCGGTCGTGTAGCGCTTCGAGCAGGCCTTTGGAAATCTCGGCGGGATGCGTGCTGAGGGCGATCGCATCGTCGCCATGGTGGTCGTACGGATACGACGATGCCAACGCGCGCACGGCTGACTCGCTCTGCACGGCAACGTACTGCACGTAGTCGTTCACTTCGAAGGTGGCTTCGGCGGTGTCGATCACCTTCCAGACCACGATGGCCCCGATCTCGACGGGATTGGAGCGGGCATCGTTCACCTTGAGCTTGTTGGTCTCGAAGTTCCGGATGCGCAGCGAGATGGCCTTCTTGGTCATGAACGGATTCGTGAACCAGAGGCCGGGCGTTCTGGCGGTGCCTTTGTAGGTACCGAAGAGCGTGAGGACTTTGCCTTCGTTGGGCGCGACGGTGAACAAGCCCGGCATGCACAGGGAGGCGAGCGCGATGAGCAGCAGGCCGCCGCCGGCCACGAGCCCGTTTTCGGCGCGGGTGCCCGTGTAGAAGACGAATCCGCCGATCAGGACGGCGATACCGATCAGGACGGCCATCAGGATGCCCGGGGAGGGCCGAGCCTGGATTTCGCGGAACATATCGTGCCTCGAGGGAGAAGTTGGTATTAAAATGATATCACTTCGGTATCTCCCTACGCAATCATCTTGTTTGCGGTTTCAGGGGTTTCGGGTTGGAGCTCACGCCGATAGCCCACTGCGGCGTGTGTGCCACTGCTGTCCGAAAAACCAGTCTTGCCAGCGAGTGAACGCGGAGCAATAGTCGCCTGATTACGTCCCCGTCCCTGTATCTGGAGAGCTTGTCGTGAACCGAATTACCCTGCGGTTGGTCTGCGCTGCCGCCGTTCTGATACCATTACCATGTGTCTCCGCCGGCGCGCAGCCGGCGCGTCCCGTCGCCCGCGCGGTAGCACGTCCGGCGGCGATTGCACCACTGTCTGCCCCGTTCGATACCGGTGCCTTATCGGCTATCAGCTGGCGCGAGATTGGTCCGTTCCGCGGTGGTCGTTCGGTGGCGGTGGCCGGCAGCGTGTCGCGTCACAAGGAATACTGGATGGGGACCGTCGGCGGCGGCGTCTTCAAAACGGTGGATGGCGGCGACACGTGGGCGCCGATGACCGACAAATATTTTGGCGGGACGATCGGCAGCATCGGCGTCGCGCCCAGCAATCCCGATGTCGTGTACGTGGGCGGCGGTGAGTTCACGGTCCGCGGCAACGTGTCGCACGGTGACGGCGTCTGGAAGACGACCGACGGCGGCAAGACGTGGGCGAACGTTGGTCTGAAGGACACGCGTCACATCTCGCGCCTGCTGGTGCACCCCACCAACCCGCAAGTCGCCTACGTGGCGGCGCAGGGGCATGCGTGGGGCTCGAACGCCGAACGCGGCGTGTTCCGCACGCGGGACGGCGGTAAGAGCTGGTCGAAGGTGCTGTTCCGCGACGATTCCACCGGCGCAGCCGATCTCGCCATGGATCCGGGCAACCCGAATGTGCTCTACGCCGGTTTGTGGCAGATGCATCGCCGGCCGTGGATGCTGGAGTCGGGCGGCAAGGGCTCGGGGATGTTCAAGAGCACCGATGGTGGCGACACATGGACCGAGATCACGAAGCACAAGGGTTTGCCCGCCGGCCTGTGGGGCAACATCGGCATTACCGTGAGCGGCGCCAATACGCAGCGCATCTACGCGCTCATCGAAGCTGATGAGGGCGGCGTCTTCCGCAGCGACGACGGCGGCGCCACGTGGGCGCGCGTGAACGACGAACGCAAGCTGCGTCAGCGCGCGTGGTACTACTCGAAGATCTACGCCGATCCGAAGAATCCCGATCTCGTGTACGCCAGCAACGTGCAGTTCCAGGTGTCGCACGACGCTGGCAAGACGTGGAGCAACATCAGCACGCCACATGGCGATTCGCACAATCTCTGGATCGCGGGGGACAACGGCGATCGCATGATCGAAGCGAACGACGGCGGCGCGAACGTCAGCACCAATGCGGCCAAGACGTGGACGGCACAGGACTTCGCCACCGCGCAGTTCTATCATGTGACCACCACCAATCATTTCCCGTACAAGATCTGCGGCGCGCAGCAGGACAACAGCACGCTCTGTGGTCCGTCGCGCGCGCCGGGCGGCATCACGATGGACATGTGGCAGGACGCCGGCGGTGGTGAGTCGGGCTTCATTGCGGCGTTACCGAACAACCCGGACATCGTGTTCGCCGGCAGCTACGGCGGCTACCTCACGCGCAAGGACATGCGCACCGGACTTGCGCGTGACGTGAATCCGTGGCCGCTCAATCCGATGGGGCACTCGGCCATCGATGCGAAGTACCGCATGCAGTGGACCTTCCCGATCGCGGTCAGCCCGCACGACGCGAAGACGATCTATGTGGGTTCGAACGTGCTCTTCAAGACCACGAACGAAGGCGACAGCTACACCGCGATCAGTCCTGATCTGTCGCGCAACGATCCGCGCACGCTCGGCCCATCGGGCGGCCCGATCACCAAGGACCAGACCGGCGTGGAAACGTATGGCACGGTGTTCGCCATCGCCGAGTCGCCGGTGACCAAGGGGGTGATCTGGGCGGGGACCGACGATGGCACGGTGCATGTCACGCGCAACGGCGGCGTGTCGTGGATGAACGTGACGCCGGCGTTGCTCAAGGAGCGCGAGTGGTCGCGTATCTCGATCATCGAAGCCTCGCACTTCAATACCGGGACGGCGTACGTCGCCGCCAATCGGTTCCAGATGAACGATCACGAACCGTATCTCTTCAAGACGAACGACTTCGGCAAGACGTGGTCGCGCATCGACCACAGCGGCAAGGCCAACGGCATTCCGGCCACCGAGTTCACGCGCGTGATCCGTGAAGACGAGGTGCGTCCGGGGCTGCTGTTCGCCGGCACCGAGCGTGGCATCTACGGCTCGCTCGACGACGGGGCGACGTGGTTCTCGATGCGTCGCAATCTGCCGATCGTGCCGGTGCATGACCTCGCGATCAAGGACGGCGATCTCATCGCCGCCACACACGCCCGCTCGTTCTGGGTGATCGACGACATCACCCTGCTGCGTCAGCTGACCGCCGGCGTGATGGCGGAGCGCGCGCATCTCTTCTCGCCGCGCGCGGCGTACCGCATCAACTGGGGCGGTGGCTTCAACCCGGGTGCTGGCACGGGCGCACCGGTGGGCGCCAATCCGCCCAGCGGCGCGATCGTGCACTACTGGCTGAAGTCGCCGGCTAACAAGGTGACCATCGAGTTCAAGGATTCCACGGGCCGCACCGTGCGCACGTTCTCGAGCGATACGGCGGGCGCGGGTGCCGCCGGTGCGCCAGCTGGTGGCCGACGCGCTGTCGCGGCCGATGCAGCGCCCACGCACAAGGTGGGGATGAATACGTTCTCGTGGAATTTGCATGAGAGCGATGCGACCACGTTCACCGGCATGATCATGTGGGCCGGGGTGCTTACGGGCCCGCTCGTGCTGCCGGGCACCTACTCGGTGCACTTGGTGGTGGACGGTGCCCCGGTGTCCGACGTGAAGCTGCTGGTGAAGAAGGACCCGCGCAGCGACGCGACGGCAGCCGATCTGGTGGCGCAGTACAAGCTGCTTATGCAGATCCGCGACCGGACCACCGACGCGAACGATGCCGTGCGCACCGTGCGCCACGTGCGGACTCAAGCCGATTCGCATTCCAAGCAAGTGGGTGCCGACTCGTTGCACTATGCGCAGCTGGTGAGGACGCTCAACGCCAGGATCAGCACGGTGGAAGCGCAGATCCATCAGGTGAAGAGCCAGAGTGGCCAGGATCCGCTCAACTACCCGATCAAGGTGAACAACCAGATCGCGGCGTTGGCGGGCGTGGTGGGCAGTACCGAAGCGCGTCCCACCAAACAGTCGGTCGTCGTGTTCGACACGCTGACGAAGGAGCTCGAGGTGTATCTGGTGGAGCTCCGCAAGGCGTACAAGGAGCTGCTGCCGCCCATCGATGAGATCCTCAAGAAGCACGGCCTGCCGGCGATCCAAGTGAATGCCGGTGACGTGCAGACGCCGCGCCGTATCGGCGCCGAGGAAGAGACAACGGGGATGTAAGCGCCACGGCTCATGGCCGGTGCCGCGAACAACACGGCGGGTCGTTGCGGGAACTTCTGGTTCCTCGCGGCGGCCCGCTGCGTTATTCCGTGCGGTTCACCCGGCGCATCTCCCTACGCAGCAACTGGCTGATACTTGCAATGCCGAACACGGGCCCCAGCGACAGCAACGCGAACGCCCACTGCCATCCTACGCGAGCGGCCAGCGGTGGCACGAGTTGAATCACCACCGCGGTGAGCAAAAAGCCGAGCGATGTTTGCAATGTGAGGGCGGTGCCCACGGCGTGCGGCGGCACGCTCTCGGTGACCAGCACGGAGAACTGCGCGCTGTCGGCGATCACGAAGAAGCCCCACACCAGTGCGATCGGCACCAGTAGCCACAGCGAGCGTCCGAAGGCGAAGCCGATCAGCACGGAGCAGGCGCCGCTGATGGCCATGGCGCGGGTGACCAGCCAAGCGCGTCCACGGCGGTCGGCCACCAGTCCGCCCCAGATGCACCCCGCGCCACCAATCGCCAGCGCGGCGAAGGCGAGGCCCGACGCCACCGAAACGCTGCGTGCCCCAGCAGTGGGATCATGTGCGGCGATGCTGGCGGCGATGAACACCGGCAACCACGTCCACGCGGCGTACAGCTCGAACATGTGGCCGAGGTAGCCGCCCGTGGATAACCGCCATGCCGGTGTACGCACCACATCGCGCACCAGATGCCACGAGAATGGTCGTGCCGGAAACGGATACGGTCCCTCGCGATACCCGAACCACACCAGCAGCGCGGCGATGCACGCGCCCACAGACGCACTCACCACCACCGGGGTGATGCCGGCGCCGGGGATGGCGTGAACCAGATACGGCATCGCTTTGCCCACCGTCAGAGCGCCCACGATGGTGCCCACGGCGAGTCCGCGTCGCGCGCGGAACCAGGTGGCGATCATCTTCATGGCTGGTGGATACACGCCGGCCAAAGCGAGCCCCGTGACGAAACGCCACACCAGCGCACCCGACAACCCTTCGGCGGTGAGCAGCATCGCATTCGCCGCCGCGCCGATCAGGGCGCAACTGGCAAACAGCCATCGTGCGGGCATGATATCGGCCACGTTCAGCAGCGCGGAGATGGCGGTGCCGGTCACGAAGCCAAGCTGCACGATCGTGGTGAGCCAGGCGGCTTCACTGCTGCTCAGCGTCCACTGCGCGGTGTACTGCGCCGACACCGCGCTTGCCGCGAACCACAACGTCATCCCCAGCAGTTCGGCGACGGTGAGAATGCCGAGCATGCGCCAGCGATCCGGATGCGAATCGTTGGCGGGAGGCACGAGAGCGGGGGCACCCGTCGGCGCGCTCATCGTACGAAGGCTCGCTACAGCCGTTCGACCGACACGCCAAACTCGTCGACGTGCTCGGCCAGCGCGCGGAGCGTGCGCTCGGCATCGCCCCCATGTCCACGCAGCGCCGCGAAGAACCGGATAACGGGATTCCCGACCCGGCCGGACTCAGTCAGCGTGATGACGCTGTGTGCAACGTCGAGATCGATCTGCCATTCCCATTGCCGCTGTGACTTCGTGTCGTCGTCGGTCACCTGCAACACGATGGGGTGCGCGTTGCTGGTATCCTGCCGTTGGATCGTGCTCGGCGACGGCGCCCACTGTTCGTACGCGGAGAGGTCGCTGAGCAGGGCGCGGATCTCGTGCGCGCTGCGCTGCAGGCGTATGCGCCGCACCACGCGATACTCGGCCGGCGTGACCAGGCCACCCACCACCAGCGCGATCAGACTCGCCGCGATGACCGCCATGATGACGAGAATCCAGTACATGGCCGCCGGCGCTCAGCTCACACGCAGCGACTGATCGAGCATCACGCGGACGCGTCGGGCGAGTTCAAGCGAGGTGAACGGCTTCTGCAGCAACGCGCGCCCGTCGAGGGACACGCCCTTCCACAGCACGGCATCATCGGTGTAGCCGGACACGAAGAGCACCCGCATGCCCGGCCGCATCATCTCGAGTTGCTCGGCCAGCTCGCGACCGTTCATACCGGGCATCACGACGTCGGTGACCAGCAGATCGATGTGGCCCGGAAATGCGCGCGAGATGGCGATGGCGGATTCGCCGTCGGCGGCGGCGAGCACGCGATAGCCCCGACGCTCGAGGGCGGCGGTGGCCACCACGCGGACGCTGTCTTCGTCCTCGGTGAGGAGGACGGTTTCCTGCCCGGTGAGCATCTCGGGCGCTTCTTCCTCGACCGCGAGATCGTCAGGGAACTCGCCGAGGTGTGGCAACAGCAGATAAAACGTGGTGCCGTTCCCCGGTGCGCTGTCCACGCGGATCTCACCACCGGATTGATCGATGATGTCGTACGCGAGCGGCAGCCCCAGCCCCGTACCCTTACCCCGTTCCTTCGTGGTGAAGAACGGTTCGAAGATGCGTTCGCGCACGGCATCGGTCATCCCGACGCCGGTGTCGGTGACGCGAATGACGATCCACTCATGCTGCGCGTCGAGTCCGAACGTGTGCACGTCCTGATCGTTCACGCGCGCCGTGGTGACACGGAGTGTACCACCGGCGGGCATCGCATCACGGGCGTTGCTGGCGAGGCTCAGCATGACCTGCTCCAGCTGGGCGGGATCGACGCGAATCGTGCCGAGGTCGGGGCCAAGCGTGGTGATCACGTCGATGTGCTCGCCCATGAGCCGGCTCAGCAGTCGGTCGAGTCCTTGAATGACCGTATTCGGGTCAAGGACCGTTGGTTGCACGAGCTGTCGGCGGCTGACGGCAAGAATCTGCTTGGAGAGATCGGTGCCGCGTACGGCGAGCGCGCGAATCTCATTCACGTCGTTACGCACGGGATCGTCGGCCGACATCATGCCGAGCGCGAGATCACAGTAGCCCAGCATGCCGGTGAGCAGGTTGCTGAAGTCGTGTGAAATCCCCCCGGCGAAGGTGCCGATGGCATCCATCTTTTGCGACTGCCGCAGCTGCTCTTCACTGCGGGACAGCGCACGTTCGGCTTCGCGTCGCGCCGTGACATCGATGCCGACCGAGAGCCAGCTGGCGCGCCCGAGTCGCCGCGACGACGTGGTGATGACTTCCATCTCGAGCTGCCGACCACGTGCGGTGCGATGCAGCCAGGTGCCGGCGCTTTGCTTCGACTCCGAAAATGGCAGACGGGCGCTCCGGAAGCGTGCGTGCTCTACAGGATCAAGCAGATCGAGAATCCGCAGCGAGAGAAACGTATCGCGCTCGTATCCATACATTTCGATGGCGGCTTCATTGACCGCGAGCACCAACATGGTGTCTGCGTCCCACGCCCACATGGGGAGCGGATTGGAATCGAACAGAAAGCGATACCGGCGTTCGCTATCGGCTAACGCGGCGTTGCGACGCTCGACGGTTTCGGCCATCTGGTTGAGGGCCATCGCGAGCGAACCGATTTCATCGCTGGACTGAATGCGCGACCGATGGCCGGCCACGCCCACGGCGAGGGCATGCGCATCGTCGATCAGGGCCTGTACCGGCCGAGAGATCGTGGTCCCGAAGTAGACCGCGAGCGCGATCGACACGATCAGGGCGCCGCCGAACAGCAGAAAGCCCCGCCACCCGCTGTTGGGCATCGGCGTGAGCACGCTCACGAGGATCGGTGGCGCTGACACCATCAGCGCCATGCCCATCAATCGTGTGCGGAGGCTCGTTCCCCGTTGAACCCGGGGAACGTCGTCGTGCTCGGGCGCCGATCGGTCGGGCACCGACTACGCGCCGTGCGGCTCGGCCACGATTGGCTCGGCCACGAGCGGCTCGGCGCCGGGCGGCATGCTGACGGCCATGCCCATCGCGTGGTATCCCTTGTCGACGTACACCGTGGAGCCGGTGATTCCGCTGGCGAGCGCGCTGGAGAGAAACGCCGCCGTGTGGCCGACTTCGGTGGCGGTGAGTTCCTCGGCCAGCGGCGAGTTGGCCGCGCAGTACTTCACCATCTTGTCGATGATGCCGATCGCGCTGGCTGCGCGCGATGCGTACGGTCCGGCGCTGATCGTGTTCACGCGCAGGCCGTACTTGCGACCCGCTTCGAACGACAACACCCGCGTGTCGCTCTCGAGCGCGGCCTTGGCCGACGACATGCCGCCGCCGTAGCCGGGAATGGCGCGTTCACTCGCCATGTACGTGAGCGAGCAGACCGAGCCGCCGGGACGCATGAGCGGCGCGAGGCGCTGCACCATGGACACGAGTGAGTACGCACTCGCGCTGGAGGCGGCGAGATAGCCGGCGCGGCTCACTTCGAGCAGCGGCTTCTTCACTTCGGGGCCATTGGCCAGTGAGTGGAAGACGATGTCGAGCGACTGCTCGCCGAAATCGGCGGCGATGCGCTGGGCGAGGCCGCCGATCGAGAAGTCGCCAACGTCCTTGTAGCGCTTCGATTCGCGCACGTCGGCCGGCGCATCGTCGAGTGCGTCGTAGACAGCGTCGAGGGGATAGATGCGCTCGAAGGTGAGCAACGAGCCATCGCTCAGGCGACGGGATTCATCCATCTTCCCGCGTTCGAGCAGGTTGAGGAAGATGTTGAGCGCTGGCGGCCACGTAGCGACGCAGACCGAGGCGCCAGCCTCGGCGAAGGCCTTTGCGACGGCAAACCCGAAGCCGCCGTCGTCGGCGACGCCTGCCACGAGGGCGCGCTTGCCGGAAAGATCGATGGGTAGCATCTGGGCAAGATAGCAGCGGGGCGCGTCTGGCGACGAGCGATTACCGCGCCGCCCGGGTGAGGCGATCGCGGAGGCCGGCCCACTGGTCGTCGGCCGGAGGGCGTTCGATCACGATGAGCGACGCGCCGGCCGCGTCGGCGGTATGCAGTGCGGCGTACAGCGCGCGCGCGTAGGACGCCGGATCATCGGGCATGCGCACCATCGTGCCATCCGGCAGCGACAGCGTGGTGGTTCGGAGGAGTGCCGTCACGGTTTGGGCTCCGTCGCCCCGTTGGGCGAGGGCGGCGGCGATTTCTGGTTGCTGCGCGGGATCGAAGAGCCAAACATCGGCGCGGGGGGCGTAATGCCGATCGGCCATGCCAGGTGATCGCTGCGCCGTGGCCGTCGCCGGCGGCGCGTCGTGTGACACCGAGGCGGTCGCGGTGCGGACGGGGACGCCTGAGTCACGCAGCGCCCGTTCAAGATCGGCCGGAGTGATCATGCCTGGCCGGAGAACGACGGCTTCGTGGCCGGTGAGATCGACCACCGTGCTTTCGATGCCCACCAAGCTCGGGCCGCCGTCGAGGATGAGCCCAACGCGGTCGCCGAGCGACGCTTGCACATGCTGCGCGGTGGTGGGACTGACTTGGGTGAATCGATTGGCACTGGGCGCCGCGATGGGCACGCCGGCGGCCCGCAGCAGGGCCAACGCCACCGGATGGGCCGGTATCCGTATCGCAACGGCATCGAGCCCGGCGGTGGCCACGTCGGGCACGTGCGGGGCCTTGGGGAGCACGAGGGTGAGCGGGCCCGGCCAGAAGGCGGCGGCTAAGCGGTCGGCGGCGGGCGGCCAGTGCCGAGTGAGCGCGCGGGCAGCGGCCACGTCGGGCACATGCGCGATCACGGGATTCCAGGCGGGACGCCCCTTGGCCGTGTAGATGGCGCCCACTGCGTCGGGGTCGAGCGCGTTGGCGCCGAGGCCGTACACGGTTTCCGTGGGAAACGCGACGAGTCCGCCGCGTAGCAGCAGCGCGGCCGCGTGCTCGACGACTACCGGGTCGGGGTTGTTCGGATCGAGCGTGAGAAGTGGAGCGCCAGCCATGCTGGAATGTAGCGGTGGGCTCGGCCCGGCTGTTCAACGACTCTGACCCCTTGAACTACGACCGCGACTCGATGACGCCCTTGGCGATCCGGTCCACCAGTGTCGGCGAGATCAGCTTGAGCAGCCGACCGATCTTGCCACGCCACGTCATGACGAGATCCCGATCCCGGTTGGCCACGGCGGCAAGAATGAGACGGCCGCATTCGTCGGTTTCCATCGTCTCGCCTTTCCGGCGCGTGTAGCCGCGATCTCCGAACGGAGTGCCATCGGGGGACAGCGCCCGCTGATTGATCTCCGAGAAAACAAACCCGGGATAGATCATCGTGATGGTCACGCCGGTGCCGTCGAGCTCGATGCGGAGCGAATCGAAAAATCCCGCCATCGCATGCTTGGTGGCGGCGTAGGCGGTGCGCTTGGGCACGCCGGTGAGCCCGGTGAGACTCGAAATGGCCACGAGGCGACCCTTCGTGCGCTTCAGATGTGGCAGCGCATGGGCCGTGCACCACACGCTGCCGAGGTAGTTCACCCGCATGAGCGTGTCGAAGATCGTGAGATCGGTGATCTCCTCGAACAGCCCGCTCGATCCCATACCGGCGTTGTTGACCAGCATGTCGAGCTGGCCATAGTGCGCCACCGTGCGCGCCACCATCTCGCCACACGATGACTCGACGCCCACGTCACCGGGCACCACGAGCGCCTCGGCCCCCAACGCCCGACACTGGGCGGCCACGGACTCCAGTCGCGCCACATCCCGCGCGGCGAGCGCTACCCGCGCCCCCTCGGCGGCGAACTGTCGTGCCAATTCGGCCCCGATGCCGCTCGAGGCACCGGTGACGAGCACCACCTGTCCAGCGAAGCGACCGCTCACGGGTGACCGCTCACGGGTGCCTGCTCACGGATGCCTGCTCACGGGTGACCGCTCACGGGTGCCTGCTCACGGGTGACCGCTCACGGGTGACCGGCCGCGTCGTCGGGGTCGAGCAGCTCGTCGAGGTAGGCGTCGCCTTCGAAGGGGGCATCGAGGATGCTCAGCGCGTGCGTGGCGTCGCCCACCCGCACGGCGAGGCGAACGGGATAGAGGAGGTGCATGGCGGGTAGCATGCCGCCCGCATCGTCGCGCAGGACCACGGCCGGAATGTGATGCGCTTCCAGCACGCTTCGCGCGACGAGTGCCTCCATCTCGTTGACGTACTCCCGAATGACCATCATGGCGGCTCCCATAGGGCGAACATATCGCACGGCGCGCGCTACCGTGAGGGTGGTATACCTACCGACTAGATTTCCGAGATGGCGGCGTCCTTCGGCATTTTCGTACTGGCAGAGCTTCCTGGCGAAGCGGGTGCCATGGTGCGAGAGATTCAACAGCGTTTCGATCCGAAGCTGGCCCGGCTCACGCCTCCACACGTGACGCTGGTCGGCTCGTCAGGCGTGGGCGCGATGCCCACCGATACCCCGGTGGCGCGCATTCGGGAGGCGCTCGAGCCAATCGCGGCCAGTACGGCACCGATGGAACTCGCGCTGGGGCTGCCGCACCGCTTTATGCAGACGGACATCGTGTCGTTACCGCTGGACCACAATGGGCCGCTCCGGGCGCTGCACGAGCGGCTCGCGCGGAGCGGATTGCCGTTCAAGCACGCACGGTTCCGGTTCACACCGCACTGCACGCTGAGCTTCTACCCCACGCTCACGCCGACGAGCGAGCGCGAGCTCCTGGCAATGCGCGTGAATGCGCCGGCGATCATCGAGCGGCTCCAGGTCTATCTCACCCGCGACCCGCAGCCGTCCAAGTTGTTGTTCGAGATCGCGCTGACCGGTGAGCTTACGGGCAGCGCGTCTCCGGGCGCAGCTTCTGGTACGTCGACATTGCGTGCTTGAGGCCGAGGAGCGCGGAGGCTTCGAGTTCGTATTCGAGCTGCAGGTCGCCGAGCTTCTCGACATCGTGCTGAGTCAGCTGGCGTGAGGCCTTCTCGGCGATGCTGTGGCGGCGGAGGTACTCACGAGCCGCCAGCCACATCGCGTTCGCGGCCTGCCGGACGCCCGCGTCGTCGCTGATCGTGGCCTTCGCGCAGGTCTTCTCGAAGTCGCGCACGCATTCGGCGAGCGCCAGATCGATGTTGTCCACCATGGCCTGCGCTGCGCCGAGTTCGGACTTCGCGACCGACAGCGTATTCAGACGGGCGAGTCGCTCATGCTGACGACAGGTCTCCGAAGCGGTGCGCGCAAGGGCGTCGCAACAATAAAGCGGCCCCTGCTGATCCGCGGTCGGATCGTCGAGCATCATCGAGGAAGCAGCAGCGCGGGAGGGAGACATGGCGGGGTCAAGAGTGGCCAGCGGGACCGTGCGCCTGACAACCGGTTCGAACAGGCGTACCTGTGATCTAGCGAACGCACCCATACGCGTGGTAGTGGGTGCGCGAAGGACGATACGTGAATCGACACAAGTGTCACTCGCGCGTTCGGTTTGGCGGACGAGACGTTCACGCACATCAAGAGCTGCTTCGCGAGTGCTGATGTGCGCGAAGCGATGGCGGCGTTCAAGGAAACGCGCATGCGCGTCAGCTCGTGGTGGGGCGCCCGGGGTTGTAGCGCAGGCTGCCGGGCAGCGCGTTGAGCAGCGGCCCGAGTTCGGAGGCGCGCTCGAGCGTCGTGACGAACGTCAGTCCGTCGAGCGAGACCACGAGCATGCCGGAAATCCCGTAGGCGACGACACAGCAGCCGTCGGCGTGAATCACGTTGCCGGAGGCGTCCACGCAGTGCACCTGGCCCATCACGCCGTTCCCGGTGTCATCGAGCTCCCGCACGCGACGCAACGAGGCCCAGGTGCCCACGTCGTCCCAGGCACAGGCAACGGGGAGGACGACCACGTGGCGGCTGCGCTCGAGCAACCCGCGGTCGATCGACACCGACGTGACGAGCTCGGAGAACGCGCCAAGATCGCCGGCGGCCAGTTTGGGGAGGCCGTGCTGCAGCTCACCAGTGTTCGCGTGCAGCTCGTCGAGCACGACGCGGGCGCGCCAGACGAAGATGCCCGTGTTCCAGAGGGCGCCGTTATCGATGAGGGTGTCAGCGAGCGCGGCGGTGGGCTTCTCCACGAAGTGCTCCACCCGACAGGCGCCCCCCTCGGCCCGCGACACGAACGGATCGAAGGGCACCCCTGGCTGCAAGTAACCGAAGCCCGTTTCACAGCGCGTTGGGGTGGCGCCGAGGGCCACCAACACGGGCTCCGCCGACGCGATCGTGGCGGCCCGTCGGAGCGCCTCACGAAACACGTCGGGAAAGCCGACAGAGAGGTCGGCGTGGAGCGCGCAGAAGACGGTGTCGGGGCCGGCGCGCTTGGCGACTTCCTGCGCGCCCCAGGCCAGCGCAGCCGCCGTCCCAAGCGGACGCGGCTCAATGAGCATGTTGGCGCGCGGCACTTCCGGAATCGCTTCGTGCAGCGCATCGGCGATGTCGGCGCTGGTCACCACCAGCACGCGGTCGGCCGGCACCAGCGGCGAGAGGCGTGCGATGGTGTCGGCGATCAGCGGGCGCTCGTTCACGAGGGCGAGGAGCTGTTTGGGGCGCTTGGGCGTGCTGAGCGGCCAGAAGCGGGTGCCAATACCGCCAGCGAAGACGACGGCCCAGAGCGCCGTGCTGGTCTCCAGCAGGGGGTCGAGTTCGAACTCCTCAATCGTGTCGGCGATCGCCGAGGGCTCAACAAGCACGGGGGGCGCGACATGTGGAGCGACAGCGCGGGGCTCTGGCATCGTGGCAGCGGAGTGGAGAACACGAAGGTCGGGTCGCGAATGCAAACGTCCGTGACAACTGGCGCATCTGCTCGGCTACGGACAACATACCTATCCCATGCTCACCCTGCACCTTACTAACGGCGACTCGGCCGCCAGCGCACTCGCGCGATCCGGCCTTCCCGGGGACATCGTCTCCTGGCGCGACGTGCTGCACGACGGACCGGTGCCGCCAGACGACGACCTGAGCGCCTTCCACCGCGTGCGCGCCGAATTTCTGGCCAGTCGCGGGTGGTCGAGTGTGGCGGCAGCGGTCGCCGACTTCGAGCAACGCGATGCGCGACTGGAGGACGTGGGTGCCGGCGATGAGGTGGTGCTGTGGTTCGAGCCCGATCTGTACGACCAGCTGCAATTGATCCAGATTCTGGCGCGATTCGAACGACGGGCCCCGAGCGAACGCCCACGGCTCACGATCGCGCCGGCCGACTGCTATCTCGGACCGATGCTGCCGGAGAAGTTCGCGCCGTTGTATGCGGCGCGTCGTGCGGTCACGCCGGAGGATCTGGTGCACGGCGGTGTGACGTGGCGCGCGTTCACGTCGCGCACGCCGGACGATTTGCTCGAGGTGACCAACCGGCTCGATCGCGAGGTCACGGCGCGCACGTACACCGCCGATGACTTCGTGCGGTTGCCGCATCTGGTGGCCGCCTTACGTCGGCAGCTCGAGGAATATCCGGATATCGACGCCGGATTATCCCGCAGCGAGCGGCAGTTGTGTGAAGCGCTGTCACCAGGCGCAATCACGCTGGGTAAATTGTTCGCCGCGCATCAGGGCACAGAGTCGTGGGTGTGGCTTAGTGACTTGAGCTTCGCGTGGTACGCCGAGCGACTCAGTGATTGTGCCCATCCGATCGTCGTGCATCCCAACGGTTCACGGGTCATTGCGCCATTGCGGGACACCGATGGCCGGGCATTCTGGGAGCGCACCGTACAGCTCACGTCGTTCGGACAGGATGTGGTTCGCGCGCGCGCCGACGCGGTGCGGGCCAACGGAATGGATCGCTGGATCGGTGGCGCGCAGTGCACTACGGCGCGCTACTGGCGTTGGGACGCGCGCACCCAGCGCACCGAACCCTTTCCCCGCAGCTGATGGAGACGCGTCTGGACCCCGACGCCGAGCTGCTGGCGATGCTCGAAGCCGACAGCACGCTCGAGGCCGCGCGGCCGATCTTGGAACTGGCGGCTGCGTACTTCGCTGATACGCGTCGTGGAGAGGGACCGGTGTCCACGTGGCACAGTGCGCAAGTGATTGCCGATCGCCTCGCGGGTCCGATGCCGCGCGGCGCGCGCGCGCTGCCGGATGTGGCGCGACGCCTGTCGTCGCTGCTCCTGGAAGACGTGAACCGCCTGGCGCATCCGATGTATATCGGGCATCAGGTGTCGGCCCCGCTGCCGGCGGCGGTGTGGACCGAGGCGTTGATCAGTGCGGTCAATCAGTCGCAGGCCGTGCGCGAGATGTCACCATCATTCACGCCGCTGGAGCATCAGGTGATCGCGTGGATGACCGACCTCGTCGGGTGGGATGAACAGGCCGGTGGCACGATGACCTCGGGTGGCACCGAAGCGACGTTCGCGGCGCTGTTGGCGGCACGCAGTCGCGCGGTGCCCGATGTGTGGACGAACGGGCTCGGGGCGAACGCGCCGGTGGTGGTGTGCGGCGAGCATACACACTACGCCGTATCGCGCGCCGCCGGCGAAATGGGGCTTGGGCTTTCGCGCGTCATCAAGATTCCGTCGCGCGCGTTGTGCATGGATACCGAGGCGCTGCGCGAGCGGCTGGCGGCCTTGCGCGCCAACGGCACGCGCGTGATGGCCGTGGTGGCGACCGCCGGGTGTACCGCCACCGGCAGCTTCGATGACCTCGAGGCGGTGGCCGATCTGTGCGACGAGTTCGCGGACGATCACGGGCCGCTGTGGCTGCATGTCGATGCGGCGCACGGTGGGGCGGCGATGTTGTCGCCGACGCATCGGCATCGCGTGAAGGGGCTGGTACGCGTGCGGTCGCTGGCCTGGGACCCGCACAAAACGCTGCTGCTGCCGTTGTCGGCGGGGATGGTACTGGTGCGCGATCACCACGATCTCACGCGCGCCTTCGCACAGGAGGCGCCCTATCTCTTCAGTGCCGGCTCCGATGCGCAGATCTGGGACATGGGCCCACGTTCGTTCCAGTGTTCGCGCCGCGCTGATGTGCTGAAGTTGTGGGTGGCGATCGAGCGCTACGGTACCGACAATCTGGCGCGATTGTACGATCGACTCTGCCGGATGGCGCAGACGCTGCATGGCTTGCTCAGCGCCCGCAGCGACTTCACGCCACTCCACGCGCCGATGTCGAACATTCTCTGCTTCGCGTGGACGCCGCCGGGGGTTGCAGCGGCCGATCTCGACATGTTGACCAATGCGCTACGCGAGCGGTACAATCGCTCGGGTCGTGGCTGGATCACGGCGACCACGCTGGAGGGTCGTCGGGTGCTGCGCATCACCGTGATGAACGCGCGCACCGATGAGACGCACCTCGCCAAGCTGGTGGATGGACTGGTGGCCGAAGCGGCGCTGATCCTGCACACGCACTAGCGCACGCACACGCGCACGCGTGGCCCTTCTCGATGCAGTGGCGCGGAATCGTGTGTATATTGCGGACTTCCGCGTCGATCATCTGGCGCGCACGACGCTGACCGTGATCGCCCATCCGCGCCCCGCCGCGCGTGGGCATCACATGCTGTGCACAGATCCGCTCTCCGGAGAAGCCGTGACGACCCCGCTCCATCCCAAACGTGGTGCCGCTCTTCTGAATGACCCTGTCCTGAACAAGGGGACCGCGTTCACTGATTCCGAGCGCGATGCATTTGGACTGCGGGGGCTGCTGCCTCCGCGCGTGATGTCGCAGGACGAACAGCTCGCGCGCATCCTGCCGGGTGTGCGCTCGAAGCCGTCGCCGCTGGAGCAGTACGCGTATCTGGTAGCCCTGCACGATCGGAACGTCACGCTCTTTTATCGCTTGGTGATGGATCACCTCGAAGAGCTGATGCCGGTGCTGTACACGCCCACGGTCGGGCAGGCGTGCGAGGAGTTCGGACGCATTTTCCGCCGCAGTCGCGGCATGTACATCACGGCCGCCGACAAGGGACACGTGGCGGAGGTCCTCGCCAACTGGCCGCAAGACGATGTCCGCATGATCGTCGTGACCGATGGCGAGCGCATTCTCGGCTTGGGTGATCTCGGGGCCAACGGCATGGGCATCCCGATCGGAAAGCTCACGCTGTATACGGCATGCGCGGGCGTGTCGCCCAATGACTGCCTGCCGATCACGATCGACGTGGGCACGAACAATACGGCGCTGCGCGAGAGTCATTCCTACGTGGGACTGCGCCAGCCGCGGTTGCGCGGCGCCGAGTACGACGAGTTGCTGGATGAATTCGTCGAGGCGGTGCAGGCGCGTTTCCCGATGGCGTGTTTGCAATTCGAGGACTTCGGCAATCACAACGCGTTCTCGCTGCTCGAGCGGTGGCGCGATCAGATCTGCACGTTCAACGACGACATTCAAGGCACGGCGTCGGTGGCGTTGGCCGGGCTCTACTCGGCGGCACGCATCAGCGGCACGCCCCTGCGCGACATGCGCCTGCTCTTTCTCGGCGCGGGCGAAGCCGGTATCGGCATCGGTGATCTGGTGGTCGAAGCGCTCTGTTCGGAAGGGCTGTCGCTACACGAGGCCCGCCAGCATTGCTGGTTCGTGGATTCGAAGGGATTGGTAGAGCACTCGCGTACCGATCTGGCGGAGCACAAGAAACCGTATGCGCACGATCACGCGCCGGTGAGCACGCTGCTGGAGGCGGTGGAGTTGCTCAAGCCGCACGCGATCATTGGCGTGTCAGGAACGCCGAACACGTTCACCAAAGACGTCCTCGAGGCGATGGCGCGGGAGCATACGCGGCCGATCGTACTCGCGCTGTCCAACCCCACGTCGAAGGCCGAGTGCACGGCGCTGCAAGCCTACTCGGCCACCGACGGACGCGCCATCTTCGCCAGCGGCAGTCCGTTCGCACCGGTGACGTACAAGGGCAAGACGCACGTGCCGGGGCAGGGCAATAACGCCTACATCTTCCCGGGTGTCGGACTCGGCGTCATCGTGAGTGCGTCGTCACGCGTCACGGAATCGATGTTCGCCACCGCCGCGCGCACCCTGGCCTCGCTGGTGACCGAGGACGATCTGGCGATGGGCCGGATTTATCCCAGCCTGTCGCGCATTCGTGAAGTGTCACGCGCCATCGCGATCGAAGTGGCCACCATGGCCTTCGACCGTGGCTTGGCACGCGTTGAGCGGCCGGCCGACATCGCGGCTGCCGTGACGGACGCGATGTTCCAGCCGCATTACGTGTCGTTGCTGTAGGCGGGAAATGTTTAGAGGGCCTTCTTGATCGCCGCGTCGAGATTCTGCGTGCCACCGACACCGGTGTAGACGATTTTCCCCGTCTTGTCTATCACCACGACATAGCTGGTGGCCGGCACGTCGTAGGCGCCGCTCACGGTCCCCTTTTTGTCATACAACAACTCGCCGCCGAGCTTGTTGGCCTTCTGCCATCCCTTCACGCGCTCGATCGACTGATTCACCGACACGGCCACCGTCACGAACTTCACGTTCGCCCCGTGCTTGGTCATGGCGGCGCGCATGGCGGGCTCGAGCTGCATGCAGTTGCCGCACCACGTCGCCCAGAACTCGATCACGACGGGCGTCTTGCCGAGGTAGTCGGCGAGATCGACGGTTTTGCCGTCGAGCGTTTGGAGGGGCCCAGTCGGGGCGGTTTCGCCGACCGCGATGCCGAGGTCCTGGGCGAGGGCTGGGCTTGCGACGGCCAGGGTCGCGGCGGCGAGGACGGTGAAGAGGGCGCGGAACATGTGGGTGTCGAGTTGTGAGTAAAAGTTGGGGGTTTTGAGTGTGGGTGACTCAGGACGCGTCACTTTTACTCAGAACCCACGACTCATGGTTTGCCGTTAAAAAAACACCTGCCCCATCTTCACCAAGTAGTACTCCGCCATGCCAAGCATGACGAAGGCGAAGACCTTTTTCACCGTCAGCATCCACGCACCCGCGCGCGGTAACCGAGACAGCGAGCCCGCGGAGAGGCCGACCACGACCAGCAGCGTGCACATGCCCAGCGAGAAAGTGAACAGGTAGAGAAAGCCGAGCAGGGCGGAGCCGGTGGTGGAGACCCAGGTGAGGACGGCGGCCATGACGGGGGCGGAGCAGGGGGCGGCCACGAGGCCCGAGGCGGCGCCCATGATGAAAGCACCGGCCACGCGTCCACCGGTTCCGGCGTTGGCGGCGCGCTGCAGGATGGCGGCGGGCACGCGAACGGGGATGACGTCGAACATGGAGAGGGCGGCCAGCATGAGCAGATTCGCCATGGCGAAGTAGGCCCACGGATTGGCCGAGACCGTGCCGAACATGGTGCCGGTGAGCCCGGCGAGAAGTCCGAGCCCGGCGTAGACGGTGGCCAGTCCGAACACGTACGTGAGGGAAAGGCCTAAAGGTCGCCATTTTGACGCTATAGTGGCGCCTGACTGTTCCGATGATGACTGCCCGCCAACGATCGCGGCGGTGATCGGGATCATCGGATACACGCAGGGGGTGAGCGACGTGAGGACCCCAGCCCCGAACAACAGCGGGAGGGCGGCGGCGGGGTTCGACGACAGCTGCGCGGTGACGTCGGCGATCTGCGTGAGAGCAATCATGGTGGGGAAGATACGGCGGGGAGCGGGCGGGCGTTCCCGCCGTCACGAAGGTGGGCCATCAGGGCTCCGGCGGCACGACCGGCAGAATCGACAGCGCCTGCAGGGCGCAGCGCGTGACCGCGAGCCGCTGCGCATTGAAGCCCGCGGTCGGAGCGGCCGCTTCGAGGGCGGTCGCGAACACGTGGACGGCGGGGCCGCGTTCCACCCACCCTACCCACCATCCCACCGTCTCCGATCCCGGAGGGGTGGTGAGTCCCGTCTTGGCCCGGATGGTGTAGCTGGCGGTTGCTTCGTTCACCATCATCGCCCGGACGATCGCCATACTGCGGCGCGAGAGGGGAAGTTCGTCGTGCAGCAAACGGGTAAGAACCGCCACCTGCCCGCGGGGCGAGATGCGCAGCGCGCCGGTGAGCCAGAACTGGTCGATGCCGCCACCGATGTTCCGGTTGCCGTACCCGATCGTATCGAGCGCCTGTTGCATCCGCACCGACCCGATGCGCCGCACCAGCGACTGGAAGTGCGGCACGGCCGACAGCCGAAACGCGGTCTGGAGATCGAGATCGCGGTTGATCTCCGGGCGGTCGCGGGTGACGCTGTCCCAGGGAATGACCGTCTGCGCATCGGCGATCACGCCCGTTTCGAGCGCGACGAGGGCGCTGATGATCTTGAAGGTGGAGGCCGGGATGAGCGGACGGTCCACGCGTTCCGCGTGGCCGGCCACGAGGACGCCGGTGCGGGCGTCGGCGATCAGCGTCGATCCGTCCACGCCGGTGGCGCCTGTCCATGCAGCATCGACACAGGCGCGAACGGCGGGTGATTCCGTCACCAACGTGTGCGGCGGCTGTAACGGCATGGCCGTGGCCGTCGACTGGGCTCGCAGGGGGGACGTCGATGTGACGCCGAGCAGCAGGGTTAGCGCCAGCACGGCCATCGCCGGCACGGCCATCGCCAGCGGGGCCGGTCGCAGCGGGCGGTCCGCCGCGTGACCGACGGGCACCAACGGTGCGCAGCGAGGCATGGCGGAAAGGGTCAGAGTGGCGGATACGTGCCCGAACGGCGTGCGGGCAGCATACTATGGGAGTCCTGCGTTGTCGACACACATCCCCGCGCTCCCTCTCCCCTCCCGTCGCTCCGGATCCCATGCGCCTGACCCGTCGGCTCGTCCTGCCCGTTCTGCTGTCCGTCGTCACCACGGCGACGCTCCCGTTCCCGCCTGCCCTGGGGGCGCAGGGCACGGTACGCCCCGATGCCGACCCGCGCATCGAGAAGCTGGTGGCTTCGGTCTCGCAGCCGCGGCTGCAGGCCACGGCCACCACGTTGGCCGGCTTCGGCACGCGCTCGACGCTGTCCGATACGGTGTCGACCACGCGCGGCATCGGCGCGGCGCGGCGCTGGATCTACGACGAATTCAAGCGTATGAGCCCCAAACTGCAGGTGTCGTACGACCGGCACATGCTGGCGCAGCAGGGGCGCATCTCGCGCGAGGTGGAGTTGGTGAACGTGGTGGCGGTGCTGCCGGGCAAGAGTGCGCGTCGGGTGTACATCACCGGCCACTACGACACCGTGAACTCGCGGCGTCCGGCGGGCGCCGATGCCACGGCGACGGCCGCTGGTGCGGCGCCGAGTGCGCCGTTGGTGCGTCCCACGATCGACAACGACGCCGACGCACCGGGGGCGAACGACGACGGCAGTGGCACATCGCTCACGATGGAGCTGGCGCGCGTGTTCGCCGAGAGTGGTATCGAGTTCGATGCGACGCTGGTGTTCGTGACGTGGGCGGGTGAAGAGCAGGGGCTGATCGGGTCGATGGCGCACGCCACGGCGCTGCGCAACGCGAAGGGCGTGGTGGAAGCGAACTTCAACAACGACATCGTGGGTAGCAGCCTCGGTGGCAACGGCATCATCGACGGCGAGAGCGTGAAGATCTACTCGCTCGGTCCGGAAGATTCGCCGAACCGTTCGCTGGCGCGCTATGTCCAGCGCGTGGCGGGTACATACGTGCCGTCGCACACGATTCGCTTGATGGCGCGCGAAGACCGCTTCGGTCGCGGCAGCGATCACTCGTCGTTCACCGCGAACGATTTTCCGTCGATCGTATTCCGCGAGGCGAACGAGAACTACGAGCGGCAGCACTCGCCGAACGACAAGCTCGAAGGCATGGATTTCCGCTATCTCGCGCAGAATGCGCGGGTGAACGTCGCCTCGGCGGCCTCGGTGGCGCTGGCTCCGCCGGCTCCGCGCGTGACGACGAATGGCGGCACGGCCACGATCGGCCGCGGCACGTCGGGCTATGACGCCAGCCTGCAGTGGCAGCCGTCGGCGGGCGCGGTGGCGTACCGCGTGTACTGGCGCGACGCGTGGACCAACGACTGGCAGAAGTCGCAGGTTGTGGGCAACGTGACCAAGCTGCTGCTGCCGAACGTGTCGATCGACGACTACGTGTTCGGCGTGGCGGCGATCGGCGCCGATGGGAACGAGAGCGTGGTCAGCGCGTACGTGTCGCCGGTGCGCAAGATGACCGACGTCTTGCTCAAGAAGTAACAGCCACCGCAGCGACTCATATCCACACGGAGCACAACATGATTCGACGGGAGTTTCTGGTGACGACAGCGTTGGGTACGGCGGGTGCGTTGGCGACCTCGATGAGCGGTGGCGAGCGATCGAATCCGGACATGTCGACCTACGTTGACGGCATGCCGGTGGCGCCGATGCGCACCGAGCGCGCCACGCGAAAGATTCTGATCGCGGGCGGTGGCTTCGGCACGCCGTTCATCCGCTACATGGCGCAGCTCACCGGCAAGCCGCGTCCGCGCTTGCTGTACCTGCCCACTGCGTCGGCCGATCGCGACGTGTCGGCGTTGAACTGGTTCAAGGCCTGCGCGCCGCTGAACGTGGAGGCGCATGTCCAGAATATGTTCATCGCCAGTACCTCGCAGGCGCTGGGATGGGATGAGGTGTTGCTGTCGATGGACGGCATCGTGGCGTCGGGCGGCAATACGCTCAATCAGCAGGCTATCTGGAAGGCCCAGGGGATCGACGTGCTCCTGCGACAGGCATGGGATCGCGGGATCGTCCTCGGCGGGGCGAGCGCGGGGTCACTCTGCTGGTTCGACGAAGGCACGACCGACTCGCGTCCCAAGGTGTTGTCGACGGTGCAGTGCCTGGGCTTCATACCGGGCAGTCACTCGCCTCACTACGATGCGGAGCCGGGGCGTCGGCCGCTGTACCAGAAGCTGATCGGGTCGGGTGAGATGAAGCCCGGCTACGCCTGCGACAACGACGCCGGCATTTACTTCGAGGAGACGGCGGTGAAGCGCGTGGTGCACACACGTCCGGCGGCCAAGTGCTACTACGTGAGCCGGGTGGACGGCAAGGCGGTGGAGCGTACGCTGGAGCCCGAGGCGATCTGATGGTGGGTCGTGTGTGGTGGGCCGTCGCGTTGGCTGGGGTGTGTGGTTGTGCCGACGCGACGACGACGGCGCCCGCGCCGGCGTACCGCCCGCTCTCGACCGTCACGTGGAGTGCACAGGCGCGAGGCATGGTGGCGTCGACCGCGCTCGGTTCTCCGCCGGCGGCCCGTCTGTACGCCATCATGACCGTGGCGCAGCGGGTGACTTTGGAGCGGATCGGCGCCGATACGGTGCGGATCTCGCCTCAGGCGGCGATCGGGTACGCGTCGGCCCGCGTGCTGCTCGCGCTCCTGCCGTCGCAGTCGGTGCTGGTGCAGACCACGCTGCTGAATGAATTGCGCCAGCCGGGGGTGGGGACCCCGGCGTCGCTGGCGGCCGCGAAGACGCTGGGCGAGCTCGTGGCCGACTCCCTGCTGCGCGTGCGGGCCAGCGATTCCACGGCGTTGCTCGACAACGTCGTGCTGCCAACCGGTCCCGGCGTGTGGGTGTCGGCGCCGGGGAAAGTGCCGGTCAATCCGCGCTGGGGGGAAGCGCGCCCGTGGCTGCTCCCGTCGGCGGCGGCCATCACCGTGCCGCCACCACCGGCGATTGCGTCGGCGGCGTTTCAGACCGCACTGGCCGAAGTGCGACGGATCAGTGATACGCGAACCGAGGAACAGCTGGCCATCGCGCGCTTTTGGGTGCTGGGCAGCGGCACCCCGACGCCGCCGGGGTGGTGGAACGGCGCTGCGACCGACCTGTGCGTGCACTACCGGCTCACCGAGCGGCAGTGCGCCACCACGCTGGCGACACTGCATCAGGCGATGATGGATGCGAGTATCGTGACATGGGTCGCCAAGTACCGATTCATGTTGGCGCGCCCGTTCCAGATGGATCCGGCGATCACCCAGCCGGTGGGGCTGTCCAACCACCCGTCGTACCCGAGCGCGCACTCGACGTACTCCAGTGCGGCCGGCGCGGTGCTGGGGTGGTATTTCCCGCGCGAAAAGCCGCTGCTCGACCGGTGGGTGAGCGAGGCGAACGTGTCGCGCATTTACGGCGGCGTGCATTACCGCTTCGATGGAGACCAGAGCGACGTGATCGGCCGGCAGGTCGGGGCGCTGTTCGTGGCCTCATTTGCGGCCGACGGTCTCCGGCCGTATCTCGCCGTGAGCCCGCGCTAGGCGATCCGGGTATCTTTCGGGATTCCCGTGTCCCGCGTTTTGCCGGGGCGCTGTCCGTTGCTTCGTGAGGATTCCTGATGGCTCCGCAGTTTATTTACGTCATGAAGGCGCTGCGCAAGGTCGTTCCGCCTTCGCGCATCATCCTCGATGACATCTGGTTGTCGTTCTACCCTGGCGCGAAGATCGGTGTGCTCGGTCCGAACGGCGCCGGTAAGTCGTCGCTGCTGCGCATCATGGCGGGTGTCGATACCGAGTTTCAGGGTGAGGCGTGGGCCCATAAGGGCACGCGTATCGGCTACCTGGCGCAGGAGCCCGAGCTCGACACCACGCTCGACGTGCGCGGCAACGTGGAACTCGCGGTGAAGCAGCAGCGTGATGCGCTGAACGAGTTCAACGCGATCTCGCTCAAGTTCGCCGAGCCCGATGCGGACTTCGATGCGTTGATCGATCGTCAGGGGAAGCTGCAGGAGTACATCGACCAGCACGACCTGTGGAACCTCGACAACAAGATCGACGTGGCCATGGACGCGCTGCGTCTGCCGCCGGGCGATGCCGACGTCACCAAGCTGTCGGGTGGTGAAAAGCGTCGCGTGGCGCTGTGCAAGATCCTGCTGGAAGAGCCGGACATGCTGCTGCTCGACGAACCTACCAACCACCTCGACGCCGAAAGCGTGGCGTGGCTGGAACATCATCTCGAGCGTTACACGGGTACCGTGGTCGCCATCACCCACGATCGCTACTTCCTCGACAACGTGGCGAAGTGGATCCTCGAGCTCGATCGCGGCAAAGGCGTGCCGTACGAGGGGAACTACTCCGGCTGGCTGGAGCAGAAGCAGGCCCGCATGGCGCTCGAAGAAAAGCACGCCAGCACGCGTCAGAAAACCTTGCAGCGCGAGCTCGAGTGGGTGCGCATGTCGCCGCGCGCGCGTCAGGCCAAGAACAAGGCCCGTTTGGCCGCGTACGAGGATTTGGCGAGTGAAGCGCAGCAGGATCGCGCGATGCAGAACGAAATCGTGATTCCGCCGGCGCCGCGTTTGGGTAACGACGTCGTGATCTCGAAGGGGCTCAAGAAGTCGTACGGCGACAAGCTGCTGTTCGACAACCTGTCGTTCGACCTGCCGCGTGCGGGGATCGTGGGGATCATCGGCCCCAACGGTGCCGGTAAGACCACGTTGTTTCGCATGATCAATGGTCTCGAGCAGCCCGACGGTGGTGAGCTCAAGGTCGGCGAAACGGTGCAGATCTCGTATCAGGATCAGTCGCGCACGCTCGAGGGCAAGCGCACGCTCTGGGAAGAGATCTCGGGCGGACGCGAGACGATTACCGTGGGCAAACGGGAAATGAATTCCCGCGCGTATGCCGCCAGCTTCAATTTCAAGGGCGCCGATCAGCAGAAGCTGGTGGCCAACCTGTCGGGTGGTGAGCGCAATCGGTTGCACTTGGCGAAGACGGTGCTGCAGGGTGGCAACTTGTTGCTGCTGGACGAACCGACGAACGATCTCGACGTGGATACGCTGCGCGCGCTGGAAGATGCGGTGCTGGATTTCTCCGGCTGCGCGGTGATCATCTCCCACGATCGCTGGTTCCTGGACCGTGTGGCGACGCACATCCTGGCGTTCGAGGGCGATTCGGAGACGGTGTGGTTTGAGGGGAACTACGGCGCGTACATCGAGGACTTGAAACGCCGGAAGGGCCCGGATGCGGATATGCCGACGCGGATCAAGTACAAGAAGTTGGTACGCTCGTAAGCCGGCTTGCTGGCGGATGGATCGTGGTACGCGGGGGCTGGGGCGGCCGAGGGTGTCCCAGTCGCCGCTTGCTGCGCGGGGGGTCGTTGGTCGCGGCTCGTCGATTGGATTGCGGCCCCCACGCAGAGGCGGCTTTGGGACACCCTCGGCCGCGCCAGCCTCGGGCGGGGGGAGTGGTGCCGCGGCGCGACGTACTCGCTGGGGGGCTGAACGGCGAAGGACGCTAGGTGGCCTCCATATGTCGACGTGCCGAACGGCGCCGCGTCTGTAGCGGATGGGCAGGGCATCCCGAGGTATCGACTGTTCGTGCCAAAGCGGTCTGATACATTCCCTCATGGTCTTGCCCGACACCTCCTCGCCACGCGATCTCTATAGCCTCACGCGCGCTGAGCTTCAGCAGCAGCTGGTGCACTGGGGCCTCAAGCCCGTGCATGCCAACCGGCTGTGGAGGTATCTGTACATCGACCTCGTGTCGTCGTTTGACGAGATGCCCGAGCTGTTACCCGCGTTGGCGGCGCGTCTGCGCGCGGAAACGACGCTGGGCGTGCTGCCCACGTCGCTCGAGACGGCGTCGAGCGATGGCTTTACGCGAAAGTATCTGCTGTCGCTCCCGGACGCCGCCACCATCGAGACCGTGCTGATGAAGTTCACGGGGCGCGTTACGGCCTGTGTGAGTTCACAGGTTGGCTGCGCCATGGGGTGTGTCTTTTGTGCGACGGGACAGATGGGGTACACGCGTCATCTCACACCGGGGGAGATCGTCGCGCAGGCGGTGCATGTGGCGCGCGTGCTGCGGCGCGAGGCGCCCGCCGGCAAGATGATGCGCCAGACGCGCCATGGGCTCGGCACTCGCCTGCGGAACCTGGTGCTGATGGGGATGGGCGAGCCGTTGCACAACTACGAGGCGGTGATGCAGGCGATCGACATTCTCCTCGATCCGCATGGTCCGGCGCTCGCCGCCGACCGTATCACGCTGAGCACCGTGGGGGTCGTGCCAGGCATTCTTCGCATGGCAGCGGAACAGCGTCCGGTGCATCTGGCGGTCTCGCTTCACGCGGCCACGCAGGACGAGCGG
>CAITQY010000765.1 GCA_903894655.1 uncultured Gemmatimonadota bacterium | reverse complement strand
GCACGGTCATCGACGCGTAGTAGTTCAGCGTGCGGCTGTAGGGATCGCTCTTGGCCTGCCCTTGGCAGAGATTCGGCGCGCCGTCGAGCGGATCACCGATACCAATCTTGCTGACCCGGCCCGTGAGCTCAAGCCGCTGCGCGAAGGGCAGGAAGTCCCGATCGGTGAGCGAGCCCTGCATGCGGAAACAATCGAGCGTGGCCCACCCGAGCCCGCCACGCGCCGCCCAGCGATCACCTTCCACCAGTCGCACCACGAGGTTGACGATGGAATCGCCGGCCGGCTGGATACTGTCGGGCTGCAAGTCGACCCGCTGAAAAGCATCGGTCTGATACAGATTCCGCTGCGCATCGATGATCGCGCGCGCCGAATACCAATCGCCGGTCTGGAGCGCCATCGCCCGCCGCACGGTGGCGTCCGACACGCGCCGGTTGTCATCACCGGCGTCGACCTCGAGCGCAATGCGCCCCAGCTTGGCCCGCACACCCGGCACGACCGACACTTCGACATCGGCGGTGCGCAAGACCGTGTTCGTGGTGTAGGCCACCAGTGCTTCGGCCTGCGGCCATCCCTTGTTGCGCAGCCGACGCACGAGGGTGTCGCGGCCGGCGTCTAGCGCGCCGCGATCGAACACCCCCCCAACGGCCAACGGGAAATCCTGAGCTGCGTCGCGCACCTCGGTGTTGAGGTCGAGCCCGCGCAGCGCGAGCGCGGTGATCCGCATCGGCTCGCCTTCGCGAATCGTGAACGTGATCTCGATCACTCCCGGCTTCACGGTGGTCACGGTCGTGTCCACCTGCACGTCGAGAAAACCACGCCGGCGATAGAGGGTCTCGATCCGTTGGACGTCGCGCGCAAACTCCACCGGGTCGAGGCACCGCCGCTCGCCCACGACCGGCAATCCGGCAACGGACGATGGGGTGGTGGCCACCGTGGCCGCGAGCGCGACCGCGGCATATTCGCGATTTCCGGCGAATTTGAGCGCACGCACCTCACGGTCGCCCCGATCGCAGGATAAATCCTGGGCGGCGGCCGGACGCGCGACCGAGAGGGCCGCCAGCGCGAAGAGGAGATGGACGAGAGGTCGCACGTTCTATAGCGTTGAAGCTCACGCGAGATCGCCCCTCAGTCAACCGCACATGTCATCGATTCGCCCGTCACGTTCGTTCTGCTCGCGGCTCTCGCGGCGCAGCATGCTCTGCACCATGCTCCGCACCATGCTGGCCGGTACGCTGGCCAGTACGCTGGCGGGCTGCCGCAGCGGCGAGGCGACCCCTGACCGTCACGCGCTCATCGACTCGCGCGATTGGTATGATCCGCGTTCGCTCGATCCGGCCAAAGCCACCGACGTGCCGAGCGGACGGGCCGTGGCCTATCTGTTCGACGGGCTCACCAAGTTCACCCCCGCCGGCCAGGTGCAGCCGTCGATCGCCCGCTCCTGGGACGTCTCCCCCGACGGCCTGCGCTACACATTCCACCTGCGCGCCGACGTCCGCTTCCACGATGGCACACCGCTGCTCGCCCGACACGTGGCGCAGTCGTTCCGGCGCGTCCTCGACCCGGCCACGAAAGGCGGGACGCTCTGGCCGTTGTACCCCATCACCGGCGCCCGCGCCTTCGCTGATGGCAAAACCGATGGCCGGGGCACCGCGCTGGGCATCGAGACGCCCAACGACACCACGGTCGTGATCACGCTCGACGAACCGTTCGCGATTTTCCCGAAGCTACTCGCCATGCCCGTGGCGTCGATTCTCCCCGACTCGATCGGCGCGGACTTCAGCGAACACCCCATCGGCACCGGCCCGTGGAAGCTCGTGGAGTGGAAGCATGACGATTATCTCAAGGTCGCCCGCAACCCCACGTACTTCGGCGGCGCGCCCTCCATCGACACGCTGATCGCCCGTATCATCCCCGAGCCCTCCACCGCCGTCGCGGAATTCGAGGCGGGCACGGTCGACATTCTCTACGTCCCCGAAGACCAGACGCGCGACTGGGAAGAGACCGACACCAAGAAGGCTACACTGGTCAGCGCGCCCGCCCTGCGCCTGTGGTACATGGGCGTGAACGTCACGCGCGGACCACTGAAAGACGTGCGCGTGCGACAGGCGATCGCCCACGCGATCGACGTGCCCACCCTCCTGGCTCAGCTCCTCGCCGGCCGCGGCACCATCGCCGCCGGCGTGATCCCGCCCACCCTCGAAGGCTTCGACAAAGCGCGCCAGCCGTACGCGTACGACACCCTCACCGCACGGACACTCCTCGCCGACGCCGGCTACGCCAAGGGCATCGACCTCGAACTCTGGAGCTCGCAGACGGCCCCGATGCCGCGCCTCGCCCAAGCGATTCAGGCCTACCTCGCCACCGTCGGCATCCGCATCAAGCTCGTACAACGCGACGCCAGCTCCATGCGCGCCGCCGCCCGTGCCGGACAAACCGATCTGGTCGTGAAGGACTGGTACGCCGATTACCCCGACGCCGAGAACTTC
>CAITQY010000764.1 GCA_903894655.1 uncultured Gemmatimonadota bacterium | reverse complement strand
CGACGACTTCACCGCCGAGGGATTTCGCACCGCGTTGGCGCGTCGCCGTGGGCCCATCAAGCCGGCGCTGCTCGATCAGAAACTCGTGGCCGGCGTGGGCAACATCTATGCGTCGGAAGCGCTGTGGGACGCGCGCATTCATCCGGCAACGGCAGCCAACACCTTGTCGCGCGAACGCGTGACGCGGCTGCGCGATGCCATTCGTCACGTGCTCGAGACGGCACCGACCGAGCGCTACTACGGGCGCGATGATGTCGATGAGAACGAGATCTGGCGCGTGTACGGTCGCGACGGCGAACCGTGCCGGCGCTGTGGCGCGTCGCTCAAGCGGTTGCCGCAGGCGGGACGCAGCACGTTCTACTGCCCGCGCTGTCAGCGACGCTGAAGCGAATGCTGAGCGCCTTGGGTTGCGGCGCCGTCGAAACACGCCAGCGTCTCGGCCCCGGTCTTCGCCCATGAGAATCGCGCCGCTTGCATCTGTCCACGGGTCGCGAGTCCCTCACGCAGCCCCGGCTCGTGCAGCACGCGCATGATCTGTTCGGCCAACGCGCTCGCATCGCTCCACGTGAACAGCAGCGCCGCATCACCGGCCACTTCCGGCAGCGAACTCGCATCGGCGCAAATGACCGCGCCGCCCGCGCGCATGGCCTCAAGCACCGGCAAGCCAAATCCCTCGTAGCGCGACGGAAATACCAGTGCGGACGCGCGCCGATACAGCGCCACCAGCTGCGCATCGGTCACGTAACCCACGTGCATAAGCCACGGTGCGGCGCCGTGCAGGGATCGCGTCTGCGATCGCGTCTGCGCTGACATGCCGGGGCCGCACTGCACCAAGGGTACCGTCATGCCCCGCGCATGCAGCAGCGCCATGGCCTCGTACAGCGTGCGCAGATTCTTACGCCCTTCCTGCCCGCCGACGGTGAGAAAAAATGGGCCCGTGATCGCCGCGGCGGCTTCCGGGAGCGAGGCCGGTGCCTCGTCGAGCGGGAGATCGTCGGCGGCCAGCAACGTGACCGACACGCGCGACGGATCGACCTGCAGCCGGTCCACGATTTCGCGCTTGCTGAACTCCGAGATGGTGAGAATGGCCGTGGCCTTGGCGGCGGTGCGCTGATACCGCCGGCGATACTTCATGCGCTTGAGCACGCGCCACCATTGGTCATCCAGCTGCAGCATGGGCGCGAGGTCGAGCGTGCTCACCACCATCGGCCGGCGCGCGGCCGTCGTGATGAGATTCCACGGGTACCACACGAGGTCGGCGTCGCTCTCGGGCAGCGTGTCAACCAGCGCGATCGAGGTGCGCGCGGCGAGCGCCTCGTGCCACGAGGCCAGCAGCGCGTGCAATGGCGCTATGTCCTCCGCCCGTGCGACGTACATCGTGAAGCGCATCGTGGGCCGCTGCAGCACAAACTGCCGCAGTAAATTGCGCACGTAGCGCCCGATGCCTCGGCGCTCGCCCAACAGTTTGGTGGCTTCGATGGCCAGATGCATCGTCAGCATCACGACACAACGCGCTCGAAACAGGCCAGCGTCTGATCGGCCACCAGCGACCACGAAAAGCGCGATGCGTGCGCGGTACCGGCGTCGATTTGCGCCGCACGGAGCACAGGATCGTTCGCCAATCGCGTCATGTGCGCGGCCAACGCCGCCGCGTCATCCCACGGAAACAGCAGTGCGGCGTCACCGGCGACTTCCGGCAACGCACTGCTGTTGGCGCAGATCACCGGGCAGCCGGCGCGCATGGCCTCGAGTACCGGCAAGCCGAACCCTTCGTAGCGCGACGGCAGCACCAACGCCGCCGCCCGACGATACAGGGTGGCCAGCTCGGCGTCGCTCACGAATCCTACGTGATGCAACCACGGGGCGCGGCCGGCCACCGCCCGGGTGCTCGACGACATACCGGGACCACACTGCACGAGCGGAATGTGCACACCGCTCGCGTACAGCGCGTCCATGGCGGCGTAGAGCGTGGGCAGATTCTTGCGCCCTTCGTGGCCGCCTACCGTCAAGAAGAACGGACCGGTGATCCCTGCCTCATCGAGCGGGCGCGTTGCGTCGGGGCCCTCCACGGGCAAGTCGACCGAGGCGAGCGGGGTCACGCTAATGCGCGACGCGTCGGCGCCGAGGAAGCGCACGATCTCGCCTTTGCTGAACTCGGACACGGTAAGTACGGCGGCGGCGTGGTGCATCGTGTGCTGATAGCGCCGCTTGAAACGCACGCGCTTGAGCCACTTCCACCAGCGATGATCGAGCTGCAGCATGGGTGCGACATCGTGAATCGTGACCACCATGGGCCGGTGCGGTGCCGCGATCGTAATAAAATTCCACGGATACCATACGACATCGGCATCGGTGCGCGGCAGATCGCGCACGTGCGCAATCGTGGTGCGCTCGGGCAAGGCCGCATGCAGCGTGGCCAACAGTGTCCGCAACCGAGCGATGTCGTCATCCCGCCGCACGTACATCGTAACCCGAAGCGAGGGGTCCCGCTCCGCGAATTGCGGCAGCAGGTTGCGCATGTATCGACCGATGCCTCGACGCTCGTTCAGCAGCTTGATGGCTTCGATCGCGACGTGCACGCTCAGCTCATCGCTTCGAGAAGGGCACCTTTCAGGTACCCTGTTTCCGGCACGGTAATCAGTTCCGGATGATCGAGCGGCTGCCCCGTAATCGCGCGCAACGCAAACGCGCGTCCGCTGTCGGCCGAGGCGTCTTGCAGCATCTCGAAGAAATGCCCGCGCGACAGGTGAAAGCTGCAGCTGGCGGTGAACAACAATCCGCCCGGTGCCAACAGGCGCATGGCCTGCAGATTGATGTCCTTATAGCCGCGCAGGGCGCCGTCGATCGCACTCTTGGTTTTCGCGAAGGCTGGCGGATCGACCACGATGGTGTCGAAGCGACGGCCTTCGCGGTACCACGCCCGCAGCACGTCGAACGCGTCCCCTTCGACCGGTTCGATGTTCGTGAGCCCGTTGCGTTCGGCATGCTCATGCACGCGCGCCAGCGCCGGCGCCGATACATCAAGCGCAAATACCTTGTCGGCCTGCTTCGCCAGATGCAGCGCGAAGCTACCGTGATACGCAAAGCAGTCCAGCGCCTGACCACGGGCCAGCGAACCGATCAGCACACGATTTTCTCGCTGATCCAGGAACGCACCCGTCTTCTGGCCGTCCCACGGGGCGGCCAGATAGCGCACGCCGTGCTCCACTACTTCCACCGTGCGCGGCACCTCGCCGAACAGCAGCTTCACCTCACGCGGCAGCCCTTCGCGACCGCGCGCGGCGGGATCGTTGCGCGCCAAAATACCCGTGCACTGCGTGAGCTCCACCAGCGATGACACGATGGTGTCAGTCCAGGCATCCACGCCGGCCGAGAGCAACTGCACGACCAGTACGTCGCCGTACTTGTCCACCACCAGCGAGGGCAGGCCATCACCTTCGCCGTGCACTAATCGATAGGCGTTCGATTCGAGCGCCAACGGCGCGCGGCGCGCGATCGCAGTGCGCAGCTTCGCGTGCCACCAGGCGGCATCGGGCGTGCGCGACAGATCGGTCTCGATGCGCCGCAACGAGATTTCGGACAGCGGACTCCACAGGGCAAAGCCGAGCGGCGCACCATCCGGGCCTTCGATGGGCACGATGCCGGCCGGCGCCGATGGGCGATGCTCCACGTCGGAGCGGAAGATCCAGGGATGGCCGCCGCGCAGTCGTTGCACGCCCCGACGCGACATGACGGCCGCCCCCGCGGTCCGTGGTGCACGACTCATGTGGGACGCCCCGGCGCGCGCAGGTACTGGTCCAGCCCGCACTCCGCGCGCGTGAGCCGCTCGCGTTGGGTGTGCTCAAAACGCTCGTGGTTGCGGGCGAAGGCATCCCTATTGGCGGTGCGATGCCACAAATGAAACGCCACGGAGGAGAATTTGAGGTTGCGCCGCACGACACCGGCGTTGATGAGCCGCAGGGCAAGCTCGCTGTCTTCGCGGCCCCACCCTTCCATCTGTTCGTCGTAGCCGTTCACCCGAATCAGGTCATCGCGCCAGAAGGCCATGTGACAGCCGCGCGTCCGGTGCAAGGCGCCGCTGGCGCCGCGGACGAACCGCGAAAGCCATGGGGCGTATACGGCGTTCGTCCGGTGTGTAATGCCTGAAGCATGCCATCTGAGCACGACATCCTCGGCCGCGAACAACCGATTGGTCATGTCGGGTGAAAGTAGCGCACGTGAGCCCTGCACGTAGCTGCCGCGCCGTGCGAATCGCGCATGGCCAGCGATAAACTCGGAATGCACGACGATGTCGCCGTCGATTTGGACCAGGTAGTCGCCCCGCGCTTGCGCGATCGCCTTGTTCCGTATCGCCGCCAGGCGAAACCCCGTGTCCTCATGCCAGACGTGCACGATCGGCACCGGGAAGTGCTGCCCCTCGCGCTCGATGAGGCGTCGGGTGTCGTCGCCGCTGCCGTCATCGGCGATCACGACCTCGAGCGGTGGCACGCGTTGCGCCCGCACGCTCGCGAGCACGAGGGCCAGTGCCTGCGGCCAATTGTACGTCGCGATCACGAGGGAGATCGTGGGGGCGTGGCGCAGCGTCGACGCCCTCGTGCTCATTTCACCTGCTTGGTGCGTTTTGCCCGCTTGATGTCGGCGATCGCCTGCCGATGCTGGGCGAATGTGGACCGGAACTCGTGG
>CAITQY010000763.1 GCA_903894655.1 uncultured Gemmatimonadota bacterium | reverse complement strand
TGTGAGCCTCGTCGTGCACCCGCGCAGCCCGAAAGTCCCGACGGTGCATTTGAACGTGCGCTATTTCGAGCTGACCGACGAGCATGGTACGCTCACGGCCAGCTGGTTCGGCGGCGCCACCGATCTCACGCCGTTTTATCCGCACATCGAAGACGGGGTCACGTTCCATCGTGCGCTCCGCGACATGGCCAATCGCCATCACGCGCGCTTCTATCCGGATTTCAAGCACTGGTGCGACGAGTATTTCGTGAACGTGCATCGCGAGAATGAAGCGCGCGGTATCGGTGGCATTTTCTTCGACCATCTGCGTCCCGACGACCGCACGCACGGCCTCGATCATGACGGCGTGCAGGCGTTCGTGAGCGACGTGGCCCGTGTGTTGCGGCACGCCTATGAGCCGATCGTGGAGCGTCGTCGCGACGAAGCGTTCAACGACGCCGAACGCGAGTTCCAACTGGTGCGTCGTGGGCGCTACGTGGAGTTCAATCTGGTGCACGATCGCGGCACGATTTTCGGGCTGCAGACGAACGCGCGGGTGGAGAGCGTGCTCATGAGCTTGCCGCCGCTCGCAATGTGGCAGTATGCCCCGCGGTACACCCCAGATTCCTTCGAGGATCGACTGGTGCGGATGCTGGCGCCCCGCGACTGGGCCACGGACGTCGCCGGAGCATGACCGATGCGCGCGTTGGCTGACCGTCGCGACATCGCGCCATCGCGCGATCAGGACGCGGGCGACCATCGATCGGTCGCGGTCGTTGGCGCTGGCATTACGGGACTCGTGGCCGCGTATGAACTCCGCCGTCGCGGGGTGAACGTCACCCTGTACGAAGCCAGTGGCCATGCCGGTGGCGCCATTCGGACGTCACGTACCGACGGCTTTCTGGCGGAGCACGGCCCCAACTCCTTCGTGACGTCGGCGCCGGTCGAGGCGCTGATCACGCAGCTCGACCTGGAGGATGACGTCGTCGAGGCCAATCCCTCGGCGAACCGTCGATATATCGTGCGCGACGGCCTGTTGCGCGCCTTCCCGACGACGCCGCCGGCGATGCTGACGACGCGGCTCTTCTCGCTGCGGGCGAAGCTGCGGGTATTGTTGGAGCCGCTGGTGCGTCGGCGCGCCACGGATGGCGATGAATCGATCGCATCGTTCGTGCGACGACGGCTCGGGCCCGAAGTGCTGGACTACGCGGTCGATCCGTTCGTCTCAGCGATTTTCGCGGGCGACCCGGAAACGCTGAGCATGGTGCACGCCTTCCCGCGGCTGTTCGAGCTCGAGCAACAGCATGGGTCGCTGTCGGCGGGGCTGATGGCGACGCGCGGTCGGAAGCCGGCCGCAGCCGCTTCCACGGATGACACCACGGACGAAACCTCTGACGAGGGCGCGTTACCGGAGACCGCTCCCACCCGAGCGCGGTTGATTTCGTTCGTGGATGGCATGCAGACGCTGACCGCGGCCCTCGAGGCATCGTTGGCGGGTACGTTGCGCTTGGGATGCCCCGTGCGCCTGCTGCATCGCGACGAGGGACGGTGGGTGGTGGAGGCCGGACAGGATGGCGGTGCCCGTGCCCGCACCGTGGACGCGGTGGTGATGGCCACGCCGGCACACGTGTTGGCCGCGATGGAGTTACCCGCCGCGATGCGCAAGCACGCCGCGCTCGTCGAGCGTGTCGAATATCCGCCGGTCAGCACGCTCACGCTGGGATTTGAGCGCGCGGACGTGGCGCACGCCCTCGACGGGTTCGGCATGCTGATCCCGGCGAAGGAGAAGCGCAGCATTCTCGGCGCGCTCTTCAGTTCCTCGCTTTTCCCCGAACGCGCCCCCGATGGCCACGTGGCCATCACCTGCTTCGTGGGCGGTGCCCGTATGCCCGAGCGCGCGCGCGAAGACACCGACCTACTGGTGGAGCGCGTGTTGATGGACCTGCGTCAACTGATTGGGGTGCGCGGCGAGCCGGTCTTCGCCAAGCACGTGTACTGGCCACGGGCGATCCCGCAGTACACGGTGGGCTACCAGGCGGTGAAGAATGCGGTCGACGAGACCGAGCTGGCCAACCCAGGGCTGTACCTCGGCGGGAACTACCGCAACGGCGTCTCGGTGGGCGACTGCGTGGCGAGCGGACAGCAGATCGCGCAGCGAGTGGCGAGCTACCTCACCCGCGCGGGCTGAGCGCTCCGCGGGGCTACGGAGTTGCGGGGCCAGCACGCCGCACGGTTGCCCACGGCTCGGCGACCACGTAGCGTCCCTGCATGTCCGCACTCGATCTTCTCTGTATCGC
>CAITQY010000762.1 GCA_903894655.1 uncultured Gemmatimonadota bacterium | reverse complement strand
GGTCAGGTGGGTGAAGCCGTCGCGCTCGCGTTCGCGCAGCGTGGCGCGACGCTTGCCTTGCTTGATGTGCAGCCGGCCGAGGTCGAAGCCCGCGCGGCGTGGCTCACGGCACAGGGATTCACCGCGAGCGCGCATGTGGCCAACCTCGCCGATGCCGATGCGGCAAAGTCCGCTGCCGACCAGGTGATCGAACACACCCAGGCGCAGTTTGGCGGCCAGGTGCACGCCGTGATCTGTGCGGCGGGCGGCTTTGAAATGACGGGCCCGATCAGCGAGGCCGATCCTGCAGCGTGGCACAAGCAGTTCATGATCAATCTCGAGACCGCCTTCGGGACAACGCGTGCCTTTCTGCCAGCCGTGCGCGCCGCGAAGGGGAGCTTTGTGTACTTCGGCTCAGTCGCAGCGCTGCCGGGCAGCGCACCAAAGAGCATTGCGGCCTACGCCGCCGCGAAGAGTGGCGTCTTGACCCTGATGCGGGCCGTTGCCGCGGAGGAGAAACCGAATGACGTCCGGGCCAATGCCGTGGCGCCGGCATCCATCCGCACCGCCACCAACCTCGCCAACATGGGCGACAAGTCCGAGTACGTGGATCGTGAGTCGGTGGCCGATGTCATCGCCTTTCTCACCAGCTCGCTGGCTCGAAACGTCTCCGGACAGGTGATAACGCTGGCGTAGACTGGCGCCGGTCCCGTTGAGCGGACAGCTTACTCCCTCGATGACACTCGCTGCACGCAAGCGCCCGGCCGTGCGCGGGGTGATCCTCGATCGTTCCCTCGAGGAACTCCCGCTCTTTCGCCTCAGCGACTCCGCCGACGATACGCCCGTCTCGTTCTCGACCGAGAACGGTGGGCGCTGGCGCGTCATCCCCGCGCCCGGCGATCGACTGCCCGGCACATTCGATCAGGACGTCTACGTGGAGCTGCTACACCGCTACCACGAGGCCGGCTCGCCCGCCGACGGCGCCATCACCTTTACGCTGCACGCGTTCCTGCGCTCCATGGGCCGACGCGCCGATGGACGCACGTACGAGCAGCTGCGCGCCGCCCTGTCGCGACTGGAACGGACCACCCTCGAATCGATCGGTGCCTACTGGTCGGCGCAGTCAGGCCACGAGGACATCAGCTTCACCGTGCTGAGCACCGTCTCGGTGCAACGCCGACGGGTGGCCGATCGCGAGCAACTGCACCTGTTTGGCAACCTGGCCACCGGTGAACCCGGCGACGCCCGCGTCACCTTGTCGGCCACGGTCCGCGCCAATCTGGCGGCTCGCCACACCATCACGCTGTCGGCCGCGCGCTATCACGCGCTCTCATCGCCCGTCGCCCGTCGGCTGTATCGCATGCTCGAAGTCGCCCGGTCGGATGGCCGTCTGTCGTGGCGCGTGCCGCTGGAGCGGTTGGCCGAGCAGCTTCCGCTGACGCAGCGCTACCCCTCGCACCTCCAGCGCGTCCTCCAACCGGCGCACGAGATGCTGTTGAGTGCCGGTCTGGTCAGAGACATCGCCGTTCGGCAGTATGATCGGGTCTGGAACGTGGACTACGTCCTCGGCTCCCGCCCCCGCGAAGAGACCTGACGGCGACGTACCGGAACAGCAACTGTCGGCAGGCGTACGTATTCTAGAGAGTTCTTCCCGGTCCCTCCTTTGAGAGCAGCCGCATGACACGCACCCGCAAGGCCGCCCTGGCCAGTCTGATCCTCCTCCCCGTGCTCGCCGGGGGCTTTGCCCTGCAGGCGCGGTCCACACGTGGCGGGGCTCAGCTCCTCGATCAGGTGCTGAACATCGTCGCCCTGCGGTACGTGGACACCCTCGACGCACAAGAGCTCTACGAAAAGGCCGCGCGCGGCCTGGTGAAGGAGCTCAACGACCCGTACAGCGAGCTCTTCACCCCGAAGCAGCTCGAAGAGTTCTCGCGGAACACCAACGGTCGCTACGCCGGCATCGGCATGGAGATCTCGAAAATCGGTGACTACGTGACCGTGAATAAGGTCTTCCCGAACTCCCCCGCCGAAGGCGGTGGAGTGCAGGAAGGCGACAAGATCATGATCATCGACACCACCAACGCGCGTGGCTTCAACACGCAGCAGGTGCAGAACAAGCTGCTCGGCCCTATTGGGACGCCGGTCAACGTGACCTTCGGCCGGATCGGCGTTGGTCAGCCCATCAAGATGAGCTTCAAGCGCGCCCAGATCACCGTGCCGGCGGTACCGTACACCATGATGCTCGACGAGCGCACGGGCTACGTCCCGCTCACGCGCTTCTCCGAGCAGACCACCGAAGACATCGCCAACTCGGTGATCGCCCTCAGCAAGCGCGGCGCCAAGGGCATCGTCATCGACCTGCGCGGAAACCCGGGCGGGATTCTCGACGAAGCCTTCGCCATGTCGAATCTGTTCCTGCCCAAGGGTAAGGAGCTGTTGTCGGTGCGCGGTCGTGGCGAATTCCAGAAGTTCGTCGCCGAACGGGATCCGCTCGCGCCCGAGGTGCCGTTGGTCGTGCTGGTCGACGGCGGCTCCGCGTCGGCGTCCGAGATCGTCGCCGGCGCACTCCAGGATTACGACCGCGCGCTCGTGCTGGGCACCACCTCGTTCGGCAAGGGCCTCGTGCAGTCCGTCTACAATCTCGATGGCGGCTACGCTCTCAAAATCACCACCGGCAAGTGGTATACCCCCTCGGGTCGCTCCATTCAGAAGGAGCGCAAGATGAACGCCGATGGCCAGTTCGCCGAAGTCCTTCCCGACTCCATGGAAACCGACTCGGTGCGGAAGGCGCGCCCCACCTTCAAGTCGGAAAGCGGACGCACGCTGTACGGCGGCGGTGCCATCACCCCCGACGTCATCGTGGCCCCGGACACGCTCTCCGGCGCCGAACAGGCGTTCCGTCGCGCCATCGCCCCGAGCTTCCAGAAGTACTTCAACGAGATCGCCGTGATTGCCGAAGGGCAGAAGGGCAAGGTGAAGCCCGACTTCACGGTAAACCCGGCGTGGCGTGAAGCGCTGTACCAGAAGCTCGTCGCCGACACGGTCAAGATCGATAAGGCCGTCTGGGACGGCGGCGCGCCCGATATCGACCGCGCCATCGAAGATCGCGTGGCCAAGGTCGCCTTCGGCGATACACTGGTTCGTCGCCGCAGCCTGAAGGACGACAACCAGCTGCGCACCGCGATCGACCTGCTCAAAAAGGCTACGATCCAGAATGACGTCTTCACCGCCGCCGGCACCGCGCCGGCCGTGACGAAGGCCGGAGTGGCCCGCCGCAGCGGCAAGTAGACGCGTCGCGTCGTCAGGCGTATTCGGAGAAGTAGGTATCTCTACTGCATTGCTGCATGGGCTGAACCTCTCTACGGTTCAGCCCATGCGCATTTTTGCCCCCCTCC
>CAITQY010000761.1 GCA_903894655.1 uncultured Gemmatimonadota bacterium | reverse complement strand
TCCCAGACCCTTTCGCCACCCAGGTAATCGTGGCGTTGCCGATCGAGGCCGAGAGCGCTTTCGGATGCGTGTCCGTGGTCATGATGCCCTCGGCGCCGACCATCGGATCGTCCTGCAGATCGGCCGACATGCCGACCACGCCCGCCTCGATCTTCTCGATTGGCAACGGCACGCCGATCACGCCCGTCGAGCTGACCAGCACGCACTGGGGCTCCGTACCTAGCTCGGCCGCCGCCGCCACGGCCATCCGTCGCGCATTCTCAACGCCGCGCAGTCCCGTCGCAACATTGCTTACCTTGCTGTTTGCGATGATTGCCCGCAGCACGCCGCCCTTGATCGTCTCGCGGCCGAGAATGATCGGTGCGCCGGGGAAGTGGTTGCGGGTGAACACGGCCGCTGCCGCCGCGTCGACGTCACTGGCGAATAGCGTGAGATCGCGAGCCGATGGTTTGAGGCCGACATTACGGCTGGCGCAGCGAAAGCCACGAGGAAAAACCGGCGTCGCATGAAAAGTGAGGGCAGAAGACATGCCGAAAGCTACTATCATTTCAGGGTACGACGTAGCCAGTACCTCGGGACCCGCCCTTCCCCTTCGCTCCGCGTCCGCATGTCTCCCTGCCTTGTTCCTCACCCGCGCGGCACGACGGCGCGCCGGTGCCTGCCCCTCGGTACGACGGCGCTGGCCGCACTTCTCGCCGCGTCTCTCAGCGTCGCTGGCGCACAATCCTCGCCGGTCGGCGCGGGACGACCGCGGGCCGTATCCGATACCTCCGTGTTCGCGCCGCTCGTGCTTCCGACTGCGAACGAGTTTCGCAGCGGCAGTGGTGCACCCGGCGCCAGATACTGGCAGAACCGCGCCGACTACACGCTGGCGGCGACGCTCGACACCACCGCCAAGACGGTGAAGGGCGAGCTCACGCTGCGCTATACGAACCGATCGCCCGACACGCTGCGTTTCATGTGGTTGCAGGTCGAGCAGAATGCGTTCCGCAGTAAGTCGCTCAACTCCTACATCTTCCCCGAAGAGTCACGCTTTGGCGCGCGCGGCTTCGAAGGCGGGTACACGTTCTCGAAACTCGATCAGCTCGTGGCGTCGGCCACGGGAGGGGCACCCAAGCGGTCGCCGCTCGCGCGCCGGATGAACGAAACGATGATGAAGGTCGATTTCGCCGAGCCGTTGGCCCCGGGGAAAACTGCGGTGCTGGAGATGGCGTGGACCTTTCCGGTGCCCGAGCACGGTGCCGATCGCATGGGGCGTGACGGCGCGCTGTACGAGATCGCGCAGTGGTTTCCGCGGGCCGCCGTGTACGACGATGTGCGCGGATGGAACATCGAACCGTACCTCGGACAAGGCGAGTTCTATCTCGATTACGGTGACTACAACCTGGCCATCACCGTGCCGTCCGGCTACATCGTGGCGGCCACCGGTGCGCTGCAGAACGCGCGCGAGGTGCTCACTCCCACGCAGATCGTACGTCACGCGGTGGCGGCCAAATCGGACACGGTGATCCGGCTCATTACCGCCGATGAATTGGCCAATGGGACTGCCCGTCCGCGCACGAGCGGCCTGATGACGTGGCGTTTCAGCGCGAAGAATGTGCGTGACGCGGTGTGGGCGGCATCACCCGAGTTCCAGTGGGATGCATCGAGCTGGAAGGGGATCATGGCCTACGCCTACTATCGCCCCGCGGCGGCGGTGAATTGGCACGACGCAGCCGACCAGTCGCGCATGTCCATCATCGAGTATTCGGAGCGCTGGTTCCCGTATCCGTGGCCGCACATCTCGGCGGTGGAAGGACCGATCAGCGGCATGGAGTATCCGATGATTGCCATGGAGAACATCAGCAACGACATCTACGATCTGTACAACGTGGTGACGCACGAGATCGGGCACATGTGGTTCCCCATGATCGTGGGGAGTAACGAGCGGTCGTACATGTGGCAGGACGAAGGCTTCAACACGTTCATCAATACCTTCGCCGAAGGGCGTCGGTATCCCGAGCGTGGTGATCAACTCGCCCGCGCAGCTGAAGAACGACGGATGGTGGAGCAGTACATGGTGCAGGGCATCGACAAGCCGGTCGACATCAATCCCGATCGCATCAATCCGGCGCTGCTCGGCGAAGCGGCGTATGTGAAGCCCAGTGTTGGCCTACAGTTGCTGCGTCAGGAGATCTTAGGCCCTGAGGCCTTTGACGATGCGTTCCGCAGCTACATCGCGCGGTGGGCGTACAAGCATCCTACGCCGGCGGACTTTTTCCGCACCAGGGAGGACGTCAGCGGCCGACGACTCGACTGGTTCAGGCGCCAGAGGTTCGTCGAGAATGCCCGCTTCGACCAGAGCATCGACAGCGGGGTCACGCGGACGAGGGGCGATACGATGGTCGGCGGCGTGGTGTCCGGCACTCGCG
>CAITQY010000760.1 GCA_903894655.1 uncultured Gemmatimonadota bacterium | reverse complement strand
GCCCCCTTTCTGTATCCCCCGTCGGTTACCCGATCGGCTTCTTCGGGGCCACGAACACGTTGGGCACACCAAGGCGCGTGAGCAGCGCATTGAACTGCAGCAGCTCGTTGTCCTCGAGCTTTTGCAGCGTGGTGAGCTGCACGTTCAGCTTCGTGGAGAGATCCGTGAGAATCTCGCCGTGCTGACGGGTGGGTGGGTTGGTGCCTTCGTTCACCTGACTATTCAGCGTCACGAACATCTGGTACAGCTTGATCGGATAGTTGAGCGTGGCCTGATCGGCCTTGGTGTACACCTCGTACACTTCGGCGCGCACCGCTTCCAGCTTCTTGCGGAGCGCGGTGGCCATCGTTTTCACCGAATCAGCGTAGGCTTGCGAGCTTGCCTGACGCGCCCGCTGATCGAGCTGCTGTTGCAGATCCTGCATACGCGCGACGGCGTCGGTGATGCTGGTGATGCGCGCACCGACCGCGGTGGCGGCGTCGAACTGCGCCGTGTACTCGGCCGCCGTGAGCTGCACGCGCGGATCCGGGCGCACGGTGACGCCGCGTGACAGCGTGTCCTTGCCCACCAGGAGTCGCACGGTGTAGTCTCCCGGCACCGCCATCGCGCCTTCATACGAGCCGTCATCGTTGATCGACCCCGGAATACGCTTGGGGCCATTGTACATGAGATTCCACACGAAGCGGTTGGCCCCGGCGCGCGCATGCACCACGGAGTCCGCCGGCGCATACGCGAGCTGCATCACGCGCTGCAGCGCCCGGGCGGCGTTCGCGGCCGAGTCGGCCTGCACGTTGCCGGTGCTGTCCCTCTTGTCCGGCGCGTCGCTCGCGAAGGTGCGAATCACAGTGCCGTTCGATTCGAGAAACTGCACCGTGATCGGTGCCGTCGGCTTGGTCTGGAGCCAATAGTCCACGGTCACGCCGAACGACGGATTGGCCCCGGCGCCGGCGCCGCCACGTCCACCGCCGCTCGCCCAGCGAATGGCTGGCGCCGGCGCGAACAGATGCGTGGCCTTCGTGGTGATCGAGTCGCCCAGCGCGCGCAGCGGTGAGATGTCGTCGAGTGACCAGAAGGCGCGACCGTGTGTAGCGACGATCACGTCGTTGTCGTGCACACGGATATCGCGGATGCTCACGCGCGGCAGGTTGAGCTGCAGCGGTTCCCAGCTCGTGCCGTCGTTGAACGACGTGTAGATGCCGGTTTCCGTCCCGGCGAAGAGCAGTCCCTTGCGCTTCACATCGCTGCGGATCGCGCGCGTGTAGGCGCCCACCGGAATGCCGGCGTCGATGCGCGTCCAGGTGGCGCCGTAGTCGGTGGTCTTGAACAGGTACGGCGTGAAGTCGTCCTGCTGATAGCGGTTGGCCGCGAGATACGCCGTACCCGCGTCGAACGGCGAGGCGTCGATGATCGACACGCGCGTGAACGTGCCGAACGCTTTCGGCGTCACGTTCTTCCACGTGTTGCCGTTGTCGGTGGACACGTGCACGAGGCCGTCGTCGCTGCCGGTCCAGAGTACGCCGGCCTTCACCGGTGAGTCGGCGAACGCGAAGATCGTGGCGTACCATTCGGTGCCCGTCATGTCGCCGCTCACCGGTCCGCCGCTGCGGCCCATGGTGTTGGTATCGGCCAGTGTAAGATCGCCGGAGATCTTGTCCCACGACGCGCCCTGATTCTTCGAGCGCCACACGTACTGCGAGGTGGTGTAGAGCGTAGTCGGATCGTGCGGCGAGAAGTGGATCGGGAAGGTCCACTGGAAGCGCTGCGGCACATCCTTCACGGCCAAGCCGTCATAGTTGCCGAGCCACACCGATACGTCACGGCGCGTATTCGTCTTCTTGTCGTGGCGCGTGAGCTGCCCCATGTAGCAGCCGCCGAAGGTGATGTTCGGATCCTTCGGATCGATCGCGATGTACGCGTTCTCGCAACCGGCCACCGGGAACCAGTCTCGCTCACCAATGGAGCCGTTGTCCGACCGACTCGCGATCGATACCGTGCTGTTGTCCTGCTGCGCGCCGTAGATACGATACGGCTGCTGATTGTCGGTGGTCACGTGATAGAACTGCGACGTGGGCTGATTGCCCTGCGTGCTCCACGTGCGGCCGCCGTCGAGCGAGATCGTGGCACCGCCGTCGTTGCCGTTGATGAGACGGTTGGGATCCCTCGGATCCACCCACATGATGTGCGTATCGCCGTGCGGCACGCGCACTGGCGTGAAGGTGCGGCCGCCGTCGATGGAGCGGTGCACCGTGAGGTTCATGACGTACACGGTGTTCTCGTTCACCGGATCCGCCGTGAGGCTCATGTAATAGAACGGCCGCACCACGAACTTCTGATCGCCGCTGGTGCGCGACCACGTGGCCCCGGCGTCGTCGGAGCGGAACACACCACCCAGCGAGTCCTGCGCTTCGATGTTCGCGTACACGCGCTGCGAGTTCGCGGGCGACACCGCCACGCCGATCTTACCGATCAAGCCTTTCGGCATGCCGGGATTGAAGGTCAGTTCGGTCCACGTGTCGCCGCCGTCGGTGCTCTTCCACAGGCCGCTGCGCCCCGCGCCGGCGTCCATGCCCCATGGTGTGCGCTGGAACTTCCACATCGACGCATACACGATGCGCGGGTTGTTCACGTCGATCGACAGGTCGGCCGCGCCCGTGCTGTCATTGAGGAACAGCACCTTCTTCCACGTCGTGCCGCCGTCGGTGGTGCGAAACACACCACGATCCGGCGATGGACCGAACGCATGACCCAGCGACGTCACGAACGCGACGTCGGGATTGCTGGGGTGCACGCGCAACGACGTGATCTGCTGCGCATTGGCGAGCCCGCGAGGCGTCCACGTCTGCCCGCCGTCGGTGGAGCGATACACGCCCGTGCCGTAGGTGAGGTCTTCACGGGGCTTGCCTTCGCCCGTCCCGACCCAGATCACATTGGGATCGCTGGGGGCCACGGTGATCGCGCCCACCGACGAGATGTCTGTCTTAGCGTCGGTGAGGTTCTCCCACGACTGGCCGGCGTTGGTGGTCTTCCAGACGCCGCCATTCACGGCACCGAAGTAGAAGACCAGCGGCTTGGTGGGGTCGCCCGTGACCGCGGTGGCGCGACCGCCCCGTGAGGGCCCCACGTTGCGCCAGCGCAGCGACTTGAAGGCGCGATTGGTTTTCGTGCCGTCGCTGTAAAGGGCAGGATCGTACGCGGGGCGGGGCGAGGCACCGCTCGGCGCGGACTTTTGCGCCTCGGCCGGCAGGGTGCTCAGCACCACGAGCGCAGCGGTGGCTGCGCTGCAACGTATTAGGGAGAATGATCGCATCCGGGGATGTTGCCAGTCTGAGGCGCCGGGTGCAAGATCAACCGGTTCCCGGCGTTTCCCGGCG
>CAITQY010000759.1 GCA_903894655.1 uncultured Gemmatimonadota bacterium | reverse complement strand
TGAGATGCTCGCCGGCGAACCCCCGTTCACCGGCGCGTCTGTCCAAGCCATCGTCGCGAAGTTGCTGACAGAGCGCCCCGTTCCGCTCACGACGTTGCGCGATACGATTCCGCTGCATGTCGAGCACGCGGTGAACCAAGCGTTGGCCAAGCTTCCCGCCGACCGGCACCGGAGTGCGGCGGAATTCGCGCGACTGTTGGGCGAGGTCGCAACGAGTGGTGCGCATCCCATGGTCGGGCCAAGCGGTGTACGCGTCGCGGCGCCGGGGTCGCGGCGCCGGCGCGAGGTGATGCTGGTGCTGGGCAATGTCACCGTGGCCGTGGCGGTGGCCGTGGCTGGCACCGTGGTGATGCTGCAATCGCGCAGCGAGGCGGTTGACCATCACGTCAAGCGCCTCCGGCTCGAACTCCCCGAACTCACGAACATCAATCCGTCACAGGTCGGGCGTACGGTCGGCATTTCGCCAGATGGCGAGACGATTGCGTATGCGGGCATTGCCCCCGACGGCTCGAGTCAGCTTTACGTGCGCAAATGGGATGCATTGAACGCGACGGCCGTACCCGGTTCGACGAACGGCTGGGAGGCCACCTTTTCGCCGAAGGGCGATTCCATTGCGTTCTTGATTCCTCCGCATCGCGTGAAGGTCGTGCCGCTCGCGGGCGGTGTGTCGGTCGTGGTGGCCGATTCCGGGTTGTACGGTATGACCGATGGCATCAACGGACTCGATTGGGGCGTTGATGGATCGTTGTACGTCACCGCGCAAGCCGGGGCGGCGCGCGTCCGTCCTGGCGAGAATGTGCTGCACCGCGTCTCCACGCTCGACGCCACGCGCGGTGACTTTGCGCATCTGTATCCGCGGTTGCTGCCGAATGGGAAAGGGGCCCTGGTGACGATCGCTTTTGACGCCCTGTTCGGGAATCGTCCGGATTCGCTCGTCGTGGCGGTCGTCGACCTCGCCACGGGGAAAACGACGCCATTGCTGCGCGGGATTCGTGCGCAGTATGCGTCGTCTGGGCACATCGTGTATATCCGGTCGGATGGCGTACTGATGGCAGCGCCGTTCGACCAGCGCCGGCTTGCGGTAACGGGGCCGGCCGTGGAGCTGCGCGATACCGTCATGGTGAACGTTCCATCGGGTTCGATGATCGCCGACTTTTCGTTGTCGGCGAGTGGCACGTTGTTTTATACCAAGTTGGGCCCGGTCACGTATCGGGCGTATTGGGTAGACCGCGCGGGGACACCGACGGTGATGCGCGCAGAGCTTCTTGGGCGCCATGGGAACGTCACGATCTCACCGGATGGATCACGGGTCGCCATGTCGATCGACGATGACATGTGGGTGGTGCCGTTCGACCAGTCGCCGCCGCTCCGGCTGACGACGGGTGCCGTGGCGATGGGTGGAAAGGCCGCGTGGGCACCAGACGGCCACACGGTCTTTACCACGGGCTATCGCGACGCCGCGTTTTCCACGGTGATGCGGGTGAACGTCGGTGAGGGAAGCCAGCCCAAGGAAGTGCGGCTGGGTGAGACGCGCCAGGTATTCGGTGTCGCATCATCGCCCGATGGCCAATGGATCATTTTCCGTACGGACAACCAAGCGGTCGGCGCCGGCGACATTCTCGGCATACGCGTCGGCATCGACACGGTGCCGCACGTACTGGTGGCCTCGAAGTTCGAAGACTTGGGGCCGGCGGTCTCGCCCGACGGCAAGTGGCTGGCCTACAGTTCAAATGAATCGGGTCGGCATGAAATCTTTGTCGTGCCATTTCCTGAAACGTCCGCTGCCAAATTCCAAGTCTCGCAGGACGGTGGCATCGAACCACGTTGGGCGCGCTCCGGTCGTGAACTGTTCTATCGCAATGCGAAAGACAAACTCGTGGCCGTTCCCGTGACGCTCGGCTCCACGTTCGTCAAGGGCGCGCCGAAGGAGCTGTTCGACGTGTCGATGTACTCGGCACAGACCTACAATCAGTCGTACGACGTCTCCGCTGACGGCACGCGCTTTCTGATGATGCGCATTGTCGGTCGCCCGCGACCAGAGCCGGTGGTGGTGTTCAACTTTATTGAGGAACTGAAGGCGCTCGTCAAGAACGCCAAGCCGTAGTTTGCGCGCGGCCGATTCCGGAGCCATGCTCTCCATCTGGTCGGTCTTGATGCGTTAGATGGGAAGCGACTTGAAGGCAACCGCGTGCGTGGAAGACACGTCGCCGCCCGTCACGCTTCGCGGGCGCGGTCCGTCGGCGCATCGCCCCTTACCAATGCGCCGACGGACGGTGGATCAGCGGCCTCCGCGGCTGGGCAGTGGCACCGTGCGCGTGACGCCAGGCCACGCATTCCCAGCAAGCAGGGCCCCGAAGAGCTCAGGCACCTGCTTCTGCAGCAGACCATTGAGCTTGGTGATCGCGGTCGTCATGTCGTCGAAGGCCAATCCCATCGAACG
>CAITQY010000758.1 GCA_903894655.1 uncultured Gemmatimonadota bacterium | reverse complement strand
TGCGTGTGCACGCCGACCTGACGTTGCGTGATCAGACATTTCTTGCTCTGATGGACGAACTCGATCGGATCTTCGATGGTGATGATGTGATCGTGCCGCGAGCGGTTGACCAGATCGACGAGCGCGCAGAGCGTGGTCGACTTGCCCGATCCAGTGGGGCCGGTCACCAGCACTAGCCCCTTGGTGAGCGCGCAGAGCTGCTGCACTTCGGGGGTGATGCCCATCTGCTCCACGGTAACCGTGGTGCAGGCGATGGTGCGGATCACGGCGGCCACGCCATTCCGGTCACGCAGCACATTCACGCGGAAGCGCGACACGCCCGCGATCTCGTGCGCGAAGTCGGTGTCCCAGTGCTCGTCGAACTCGGCCTTGTTCTTGGCCGGCATGATCGAGCGTACCATGCGCGAGACCGACGTGTCGTCGAGGGTCGGATGATCATCCATGCGAATCAGGTCGCCGCCCAAGCGAAGAATGGGCGGTTCTCCCACCCGCAGGTGCAGATCGGCCGCGCCACGGCGCACCTGTTCGAGCAACAGGAGCTCGAAGCGCTCCTGGGCCAGTGCGCTATCGGCGGCATCGTCGAAGGCGACGTCGGTGGTGCGATACCGACGAAGGGCGGGTGCGGGCTCCGGTACGGGCGTCAGTTCCGGCGTGGGCTCCGGCGCCGCCACGTCGGCCTGCTCGACGTACTTCCGGACGGTGAGTCGCGTGTGTAGAGCGCTGCCGTCTTGCTCCACGAGCCACTGCTGGTCGTTCCACGAATAGAGGAACCGGATACCGTGCCCGATGGCCACCGCCGCCTTTTGGTCCGCCTCGGCCAGCTCGCCCACGAGCGCCAGCACCTGCTTGTTCGACAGCACCTGCTGGCTGATCGCCTGTGGTCCCGTTGGCGTGACGCAGCGGATCGGGGCGTCGGCTTCGAGAATGATCTGGCTGGCGGCGCCAGACTCGAGGCGTGCCAGCACGCGGTCTAATTGGGGCACGGTATCACGGCATTGAAAGACGTGTGCGATCTGCAGCCAAGGCCATGTTCTACTTCCGGCACGTCTGCGCTCTCCCGCATGGACGATTCAGCGCGTCGGCGGGGCACATGCTGCCCCGGGCCGGTCACCGAGGCCTCGCCGGCGTTGCGATTTCGTTGCGTGACCGACGCCACCCCGCGACGCGATCGTCGGGAGACCGTCGAGGTCGTGAGCGACACTCCGTTACAAACCACTCGGACACCGCCAGGACAACGCCACTGGAGCGACATGCCCGCCACACTCCTGTCTCATCAGGCGCTCGTACTCCCGCTGAAGCTCCGCTGGCCCGCGCGCTTCTCCGGCATTGCGCTCTGTATCGGGAGCATGGCCCCGGATCTGGAGTTCATCGGTCGCATGCACGACGACTGGCTGCTCAGTCACACGGTATCGGCGCAATTCTGGTTTACGATCCCGTTGACCGCGCTGTTGGTGTGGGTCACGACCGTGCTGCTGATTCCGGCCCTGCTGCCGTACGTTCCGGATCACGCGTGGTGGAAGCCCCATGATCTGGCGGCGATTCGCCCCCCGCAGACGCTGCGCGCGTGGGGACGCGTGGTCGTGTCGGCGTGGGTGGGCGGCATGTCTCACGTGTTGTTGGACGGCGTGACACACGGCAATCACTCGGGGTGGCTGGTTCCATGGTTCCCGATCCTGCGCACGCCCGTTCCGCATTTCGGCGGGACGGTCCCGCTGTACGACGCGCTGCAGCTGTGGTGCACCGTGATCTTCGCCGTGGTGACGCTCGTACTCTGGCGACGCATCGTGCGCCAACGGGCCGTGTGGCACTGGCGCGGCGCCAGTCGCCCCGGCGGAGCGCACTGCGCCGAACACCGCCTGCCGCGCATGCCGCGGCGACACGGCCTCTGGATCGCCCGACTGCTCCTCGTCGTCGCGATGCTCGGTGCGGCGACCGGGCGCACGATACGAGAGCGGGAGAGCCGGAAGACGGCACTGGCCGGGACGGTCTTCGGGGCCATCACCTTTTCGATCGGTGGAGCGGTGCTGCTGGCGCTGGGTCTCCGACTGAACCGTGAACGGACGGTCGCCGCGGCCTAACGCGGCGGTAGGACCGCCGGCCATGCTGCTGATGGTGGTGCTCTTCGCCGACTCCGAAGGCATCGGGCGCCGTCGGGCCATTGAACGCGGGTGGATGGATCGGCTCTGGTCATTCGCACGCGGGCCGCGTAGCATGAGGCACGCAAACCTCATGAGGAAGGTCGTGCCCGTCCCAGATCCGCGGTCCATCTCCCCGCTCCAGTCAGCGCCGGGGTCAACGCAACCGATGCCCACCCACGCGCGCGTCGTCGTCATCGGCGGCGGCGTGATCGGCTGCTCGGTCGCGTATCACCTCGCGCACATGGGCTGTCGCGACGTGGTGCTCATCGAGCAACATCAGCTTACGGCTGGCACCACGTGGCACTCCGCTGGCCTGATGGTGACGTTCGGCTCCACCTCCGAGACCTCGACCGAGTTCCGCAAGTACACGCGCGATCTCTACGCGCGGCTCGAAGCCGAGACGGGGCAGGCTACGGGCTTCAAGCCGGTGGGGTTCATCGAGTGCGCCGCCGACAAGGACCGCCTTGAGGAGTATCGCCGCGTCTCGACGTTCAATCGCTATTGCGGTGTGGACGTGCACGAGATCTCGGCGCGTGAAGTGCAGGACCTCTTCCCGATCGCCCGCACCGACGACATCCTCGCCGGCTTCTATGTGAAGGAGGACGGCCGCGTCGATCCAGTCGACGTGACCATGGCTCTCGCGAAGGGCGCACGCATGCAGGGCGCGACCATCCTCGAGGGCATCGCGGCGACCGGGCTCATGACGTCGCAGGGCGCGGTCACCGGCGTGCGGACCTCTCAGGGTGACATCACCTGTGAGATGGTGATCAACTGCGGCGGCGCCTGGGGTCGGCAGATCGGCGCGCAGGCGGGTGTCACGGTGCCGCTGCAGGCCGCCGAGCACTACTACCTCCTCACCGAGGAGATCGCGGGTGTCTCCAAGTCGTGGCCCGTGCTCGAGGATCCCGCCTCGTACGGCTACTTCCGTGAAGAGGGTGGCGGTCTCATGATCGGACTCTTCGAGCCCGTCTGCGCGCCGTGGAAGATCGAAGGTCTCCCTGAGAATTTCGCGTTCGGCGAGATCGCGCCCGATTGGGACCGCATGGGCGAGTACATCGAGACGGCCATGAAGCGCGTGCCGATCACCCTGCAGACCGGCGTGCGCAAACTCTTCTGCGGTCCCGAGTCGTTCACGCCCGACCTGCGCCCCTGCCTCGGCGAGGCCCCCGAGCTCAAGAACTACTTCGTCGCGGCCGGACTCAACTCGATCGGCATCCTCAGCGGTGGCGGTGTGGGCCGCGCGATGGCGCACTGGATGCTCACGGGCCGCCCCGATGTGGACATGACGGGTTTCAACATCGACCGTCTGCACAAGTACCAGGCCAACCCCGAGTACCGCCGTACGCGCACCGTCGAGTCGCTCGGCATGGTCTACCAGACGCACTACCCCAACCGTTCGATGGTCACGGCGCGCGGCGCCAAGCGCTCGGCGATCCATGAGCGCCTGGTGGCGCGCGGCGCCTGGTTCAAGGACGTGAGTGGCTGGGAAGGCGCCGACTGGTACACACCGGACGGATCGGTGCCGGACCAGGAGCCGCTCACATTCGGCAGGCCAGCGAGCTGGGCCCACTGGAAAGCCGAGCATGATGCCTGTCGCAACGGCGTGATCCTCATGGACATGTCGTTCATGTCGAAGTTCCTCGTGCAGGGGCGCGACGCCGGTCGCGTGCTCGACCACATCTCCGCCAATTCGGTCGACGGCGAGAGTGGGCGCACGACGTACACGCAGTGGCTCAACGTCGGAGGCACGCTGGAGGCCGACCTCACTGTCACCAAGCTCGACGCGACGTTCGGGGCGGGGAACGTGGGCCATCAGTACCTCGTGGTCGCCGCCGACAATGCGCACCGGCATGCCGAGACCTGGATCAAGAGGCACACGCCGTCCGACGCGCACTGCTTCACGACCGATGTCACGAGCGCGTACGCGCAGATCAACGTGCAGGGACCGCGGTCGCGCGAGCTGTTGCAGCGGATCACCTCGGCCGATCTCTCGAACAGCGCGTTCCCGTTCCGTTCCGCGCGCGAAGTCGATATCGGATTCGCGCGGGTGCTCCTCGTGCGTATCACGTACCTGGGCGAACTCGGCTACGAGCTCTACATCCCGACCGAGCAGGCGGTGCACGTATACGACCTGCTCGTGGCTGAGGGTGCGCACGTCGGGCTACGGCACGCCGGCCTCAAGGCCCTGGCAAGCCTGCGCATGGAGAAGGCGTACCGCGACTACGGGCATGACATCGACAATACCGACAGCGTGCTCGAAGTCGGGCTCGGCTTCGCGGTCGATCTCACGAAGCCGTCGTTCATCGGCAAGGAAGCGGTGCTCGCCAAGAAGGCGGCGGGCATCAAGAAGAAGCTCGTGCAGCTGCTCGTGAAGGACCCCGAGCCATTGCTCTTCCACGCCGAAGTCGTGAGGCGCGACGGCGCGGAGATGGGATACGTGCGCGCGGCGTCGTACGGGCACACGCTCGGCGGCGCAGTCGGGCTCGCGATGATCGAGCGCGCCCACGTGCCGATCGATGAAGCGTGGCTCACGGCCGGGACGTGGGACGTCGAGATCGCGGGGAAGCGCTATCCCGCGGTCGTCTCGCTCCGGCCGATGTACGATCCGGCGATGGCGCGCATCAAGGTGTGAGGCGATCGGCGGCGCCCGCGTCGTTCCTTTCCATGACGTGTCCACTTTTTCGGCGCACGTCCAGTCAGGCGTCCTGTGTCGTCATGATCCGCTCGCGGCCACCCGTGGCGAAGAGTGTGAGCAGGGCCCCGGCCACCGCCAGCGCCGCCAGAAAAAGAAACGCGTAGTTCGCACTGCCGGTGGCCGTTCGGATGCGACCAACGATGTCGGGTCCGAAATGGCCGCCGAGATTGCCGACCGCGTTGATCCAGGCGATTCCGGCTGCCGCGGCGGTTTGCCGGAGGAAGGCGGTGGGCAACGACCAGAACGTGGCGAAAAATGACAGCACGCCGGACGTCACGAAACAGAGGGCGATGAGCGCCGGCACCACGTGCGCCCCTACGAGTACGAGGGCGACGAGCCCCGACGCCGCCACGAACAACGAGCCCGCCACATGCTGGCGACGCGCACCCGTGCGGTCGGAGCGCGCGCCGGCCCACACCATGGCCACGCCCGCGGTGCCCCACGGGATCATGCTGAGCAGGCCGATCTCGAGGTATGCCTTTTTGCCGATGCCCATTTCCTGCACGATGGTTGGCATCCAGAAGCTCACGCCGTACAGGGCGAACGTGCCGGCCAGATACACGAGCGCCAGCACCCACACGCGGCCGCTGCGCAGCGCCTGCGCCGCGCCGGTCGCGACACCGGTCGTGGCAACACTCTCGGCGCCGTGCGCGGCGGTGTCTTCCTGGGCGAGTTGCGCGGTGATGGCGGTGCGTTGCTCCGGGGTGAGCCACGCGGCCTGCGCTGGCCGGTCGGGTAGCAGGAACCAGATGCCGATGCCGGCGATGATCGACGGGATCGCTTCGAGCACGAACAGCCAGCGCCATCCGCTCAGTCCACCCATGCCATCGGCATACTGCATGATCGCACCGGAGACCGGAGCGCCGATCACGTTCGCGGCGGCGATCGCCGTCATGAAGAGCGCCACGGTGCGGGCGCGCTTGGCGGCGGGAAACCAGTACGTGAGGTAGAGAATGATGCCGGGGAAGAAGCCGGCTTCGGCGATGCCGAGCAGAAATCGCAGTGCGTAGAATCCGAATTCGAGCGGTGCCGCGCCGAACAGCGCCGGCAGCGGTCCCCAGGGAATCCGGTCCACGAAGGCGAACGCGCCCGACACGATCGCCCAGGTGAACATGATGCGGGTAATCCACCGGCGCGCTCCGAACTTCTCCAGCAGCAGATTGCTGGGCACCTCGAACAGGAAGTAGCCGAGAAAGAAGATCCCGGCACCGAACCCGTACACGGCGTCGGAGAATCCGAGGTCCGCCGCCATCTGCAACTTGGCAAACCCGACATTCACGCGGTCCAGAAACGCCACGATGTAGCTCATGAACAGCAGTGGCAGCAAGCGACGCGCGGCGAGGGCGAAGCCGGATTCGGCGGCGTTCATGTGGGGCCCATGGGCGTGAAGTTGGCATCGAGGGCGCCACACGCCTCGTAGTGCTGCAGGATGTCGCGACCGAGACCGAAGTCGTCGGCGAGCACCTGTCGCAGGGCGTCGCGATCGAGCGAGCGGACATCGGTGCCGCCTGCCGTGCGGTGATAGCGCACGGCGGACGAGAGCACGAGAAATCCGTCGGCGACATTGCGCCGCGCGTACGTGATCTCGTTGAATCGCCCGATGTGGCGCGAGCGTTCGTGCGCCTCGCCGAGATACGTATGATCGATCGGGTCGATCATGAACCGGCACACGGTGTGCTCGGGACCGGGGGCGGCGCCGAAGTGCAGCAGGTGCGTGTCGCCATCCATGGCCCACGTGGTCGCGAAGGCGGGATCGGGATCGCAGTACGGTCCGGCGAAGAGCGGGACGGGACGCTGCGTGAGCGCTGACGAATCCACCAGCCAGTCGCGTTGGTCGACGGTCACCACCGTGCTGCCGTGCGTGATGAACCCCAGGTCGCGCATCGAGCCGGCAATGCGTCGCGCCGAGAAGCCGAGGGCGGTGACCAGCATGTACAGCGCATTGCTGGAAGACCAGCAGGTGCCGCCCGTGCCGTGCGCCAGCCAGTGTTCGAAGAAATCGGCGGCCTGTGTGCCCGGCAGCGGCGGCGGGGATGCCTCTCGCAGCGCGATGAGCTTGCGCACGTTATCGAACGGCACGCGAAGGCACCACGCGGCGTACACGGCGTCCAGGAAATCCAGCGTCGGCGGCGCGGGAGCGATGCCGAGCTGTACGCACACGGCATCACGCAGCGACGTCGGCAGCGGCGTATCATCCGTGACCGGGGCGCACGAATCGGGCATCGTCATGTGATTGTAGGCCAGAGGGCCAGACTGCACAGCGTACCGGCGACGGTCATGACGGTGCGCACGCGGGCGTTCCACGGCGGCAGCAGTCCGTCGCGCGACGCAGCGACGTCCCAGGCGAGTTGGAGTCCCCCGCTGAGCATGAGCAGCCCGAGGGCCGCCTGGAGTGGCGTTTGCGGCAAGAGCGCGGCGAGTCCAACCACGGACGGCGTCGCGGCCGCTATCAAGCGCCCAAGGTTCGGCGCGTCGGGCGACCGCGCCAGCTCGGCACCCCAGCGCGCGCCACCGAGAAAGCTGAGCGTGAGGGCGGCATACACGAGAAAGGTCTTCACCGCAGCGTCGTGCAGCGCGCTGACATCGGGTGAGCCGTAGGCGATGGCGAGGCAGACGAGAAACGGGGTGAGCCCCGACGCGCTGATCAGCCAAAAGGTGCGGGTAGGCATAGCGCGAAGGTAGCGCCGAGCCGCACCGCGCGGTATATGTGCACGTCATGCCTACGACTGCTCAGCGTCTTTCCGTCTTCAGCGAATCGGTGATTCGCGCTACCACGCGCCTCGCGAATCAGCATGGCGCCATCAACTTGTCGCAGGGCTTCCCGGATTTTGATCCGCCGGAAGTGCTGCTGGAGGGGCTGGAGCGCGCCACGCGCGGGCCGTTCCATCAGTATGCGGTGACATGGGGCGCGCCGCGCTTCCGGACGGCGCTGGCCAAGAAGATCTCGCACTTCAGCGGCCTCGAGGTCGACCCCGATTCGGAGCTCGTGGTCACCTGCGGCAGCACGGAAGCGATGATGGTCGCCATGATGACGGCGTGCAATCCGGGTGACAAGGTGATTGTGTTCTCGCCGTTCTACGAGAATTACGCCGCCGACGCGATTCTCTCCGGGGCCGAGCCGATCTACGTGCCGCTGCATCCGCCGCACTTCAACTTCGATGAAGACGTGTTGGCCGCCGCGTTTGCGCAGCGTCCCAAGGCGATCGTGGTGTGCAACCCGTCGAACCCCAGCGGCAAGGTGTTCACGCGTGAGGAGTTGATGATCATTCTCAAGTATGCGCAGCAGTACGATACCTGGGTGATCATGGATGAGCCGTACGAACACATCGTCTACGAGCCCCATCGGCATGTGTATTTCAACAGCCTGCCGGGCGCCTTCGAGCGTACGATCACCTGTAGCTCGCTGTCGAAGACGTACTCCATCACCGGCTGGCGTCTTGGCTATGTGCACGCGCCCGCCAGCGTGATCGCGCAGGCTAAGAAGGTGCACGATTTCCTCACCGTCGGGGCGGCGGCGCCGCTCATGGAAGCCGCCGTCGGCGCGCTCGAGCTTCCCGACTCGTACTACGCCGGGCTCACCGAGCTGTACAGCGCCAAGCGCGAGATCTTCCTCGATATCCTCCGCAGCACCGGCTTGCCGTTCACCGAGCCGCAGGGAGCCTACTACGTGATGGTGGATATCACGGCCCTCGGCTTTGCCAACGACACGCTGGCGTCGGAATGGCTCATCAAGGATATCGGCCTGGCCGGTGTGCCGGGCTCGAGCTTCTTCCGCGAGCCGGTCAACCATCTCATTCGTTTCCACTTCGCCAAGCGTGAGGAGACCCTCCGCGCAGCCGGCGAACGGCTGGCTGGACTCTCGGCACGGGTGAACGCGGGGAGCTGACGCCTACGCCAGCACAGCACTTGCATAGGAGGCTTCGGGTATCACTCACGCCCGGAGCCTCTTATGAATTTCGGACTCTACCTCGTCGGTTTTCTGGTCTTCGTCGGCGGCGTGGCGTGGGGACTTTCCGTGATGGGCGTCTCATCCACGTACATCGTCATCGCCTGCGTGGTGCTGCTGGGCCTCGGCATCATGACCGGCGTCACGCGCACGCGCATGAAGGACCCGCCAAGCTGATCCGGCGGCCGGGTCGCTTGCGGAGAGTTCCGCGTGTGGGCTGACTCCAACGGTTCACGCGAAGATCGCGAAGGTGCGCGAAGAGCCGCGAAGAACCGCCAAGCGTACGGGGCCTCGGCATTGCCACGGGTCACCGACCTGGCGGACAGCTCAGGCACGCAAGAAACGCGCGCGCCGCCGCCGCCGTTCGCACCGGGTCTTCCTCGTGCGGCACGTGCCCGAGCTCGGGGAAGAGTTCAATCCGGCTGCCGGCGATGTCCCGCGCGAAGCGACCGGCGTGATCGGGCGGAATGAGGCCGTCGCGCCCGCCCCACATGATCAACGTGGGAACGTGGAGCGTGGCGATGCGCGCGGAATCGGCGCCGTTGCTGGATTGCGCAAAGCGGCGTGGCAGCGAGGCGCGATTGCCTTCGCGCAGCGTGAGCTCGAAGTACCGCGTGACGAGCGAATCGGTCACGCGTGACGGGTCACCGTACACGCTGCGCACGCTCGATTCCACGACGCTGCGCGGCAGGATGCGGGTGAACAGCCACGCCAGCCCTTCCGTGCGCGCCATGCGAAAGCCGATCGGTACTTTCTGCGACACGATCGGGTAACCCACAGCATCCACGAGTATCAGCGCGGCCACGCGATCGGGTGCGGCGACCGCGACGTGCCATGCCACTTCGCCGCCAAGCGAATTGCCGGCAATCGCGAAACGGCGCACGCCGAGCGAGTCGAGCAGTTGCAGCGTGACGCGGGTGTAGGCGTTCAGCGAGTAGTCGTTGTCGGGCGAGGGGCCGGTAAGGCCGAATCCGGGCAGATCGAAGCGGATCACGCGACGCGCACCGCGCATCGACTCGGCCCATCCATCCCACGTGTGCAAACTGGCCGACGTGCCATGCACGAGGACGATCGGTACCGAATCGGTGCGGGGTCCTTCGTCACGCAGATGCACCTGCATGCCACGGAGCGCCACGAAGCGTGACGGTGGCGGCGCCCAGCGTGCGGTCAGTAACGCCACAGGCTTGTCGGGTGCCCATACGCTCAGGAGTCCAAGCAGGAGCAGCACGGCCAGCATGAGTGCCCCCATCAGCCAACGTGCCAGCTTCATGCGTCCCGCTCCAACTGAAAAAAAGAATGGTGCTGCGCGAGCGCCTCGGTCAACGCCATGGGCGCTCGCTCAGCGCGGCGTGCGGAGCGCGTCTTTGAGCGACAGGCCGTCTAGGCGTTCGGCCGGTTTGACGCCAAGCAGCTCGGCCAGCGTCGGTGCCAAGTCGACGGTGCGAACGAACTGCGTGTGCCTTCCCGGCTTGATACCGGCACCGGAAAAGATCAGGGGGACATGCGAGTCGTATTCCCGCGGCGAGCCGTGGGAGGCCACGTTGCCGCCCCACGTGCTGTACGGCGTGAGCGTGACCACCAGCTCGATCGGGACGCTCGCGGGGAACTGATGGGCCCATCGCCGCGCGATCTCGTCGGTGAGCGTGTCGGCGAGCAGCGTCGAGAACCGATCGACCCGCGCGACACCCGGCACCTTGCGGGCCTCATCGGCGAAGGCGTTCACGATCTCGTCGAGGTCGGACGACTTCCGGAACGCGCCGCGATTGGCGAGCAGGATCTGGACGTCGAGCTCGATGGCGAAGCTGTCGAGCTTCTTCGCCTGCAAGCGGGCGACGGTGGCCGGCATGAGATCGTCCAGCGACACGCGTAGCGGACGCGGTTGCACCGATGCCGGCGCGATTTCGGGGATGCTGCCGACCCCGTGATCGGCCGTCACGACGATCGTGATCGTCGAGGAGTCGCGTAAGGCGTACAGCGAGTCGAGAAACAAGCCGATGGTACGATCGACCCGTAGCACCTGATCGTGCATCTCGCGCGAATCGGGGCCGTAGTTGTGACCGATCACATCGGTGGCCGACAACGACATGGCCAGCAGATCGGTGTGCGGTCCCTTGCCGAGCGCCATGGCATTCACGCCGTGCAGCGCGAATTGCACGGTGAGATCGTCCATGTATGGCGTGATGCGGATCTCGCTGCCGGCGTCGACTAGGTCCTCGGTGAGCTGGTGCGGAAAGGTGAAATTTCGCCCGCCCATCTCCACGCTCACGCTGTCCGCCTCGTGATACGCACTGTCGGCCAGCAACAACGACCACGTGCGACCGGCGTACGCCTTCACCGGCTGCCGGTCGTTGAACTCGCGTACCCAAGCCGGCACGTCCTTGCGATAGTAGCTGCTGGTGAGGAAACGGCCGTCGACCGAGTACCAGTAGACATCGCTCTTCGACTTGCCGATCGGCAGGATCGCGCCGCGATCTTTCATGGACACCGACAATGTCTTGGTCTTGCTGTTGGCGC
>CAITQY010000757.1 GCA_903894655.1 uncultured Gemmatimonadota bacterium | reverse complement strand
CTTCCGTCAGCGCCTGATTCAGAAACGCGGATCCGATGAAACCCGCGCCACCTGTGAGAAAGATTCTGGTCATACGGAGATGTGTCCTTTGGGCAAGCACGTTCTCTTCGCCAGGAGCTGGCACGTTCGTCCACGTCTGCGGCGATGCGTGCAGCACACGACAGGCATGGGGCAGTCTCAAGGGAGAGGTTGAGTTTGTCAATGGAACGATAGGTGCGACCGAGCCCGTACCGCGCCGGTCACGTCAGCAACCGCTGCAGCGCCCTGATCTGCCGAATATGGCCGTCCACGTGAATCTGTCCCATCACGAGCGCCTGTTCCAACGTGAGTGGGCCGGCGATCGGATGTTCGCAGACCACCCTCCGGCCAACCTCCGCACCGTGGCAGTCGATGCACGACCGCACCCACGCCTGATTCTCATCCCAGCGGCGGCGTAACTCGGTGAGGCCACGATTGCCACGCGGGACCATCGCCGGTGACGGCACACGTACGCGAACTCTGGACGTCAGCACGAACAGCACCAGGAGGTAGCGGACGTGATCCGCCACGCCACGCGTGGCGTCCACGAGCCGCCGCGGGTCCGGGAGCTCGCGAAAGACCGCCCGTTCCGCGAGCACGAGATGCTCGATGATATCGAGGATCGACCACGCGCCAGCAATCGGCGTCGCCACCAGTGCGCCCGTCGCGACGCGCTCCATCTCGTCCAACAGCGCGTTCCGCGTCGTGTTGAATGCGTGCAGTCGTTGTTCAAACGTCATGGTCGCGATGTCGCAGGTCTCAGATTTATCGTCTCGAACGCGTCAGCCGCAGCCGCTGAATGCCGCGGCTGCGCATGGCCACCACGCCCTCCGTGGCCGGCAGGTCGTCGGCGGTGATGATCTCCTCCTCGAGCGTGTCCCCGCGCACGCGCAGATGCGTGACCAGTAATGTCCGTCCCGCTTTGAACGACGACACCAGCACGTCCCCCAGGAGGGCCGTCTGGAGCGTCACGCCGCCCCCCTCATCCACGTACAGCGACTGCGGTCCCGTCCCTCGACACAGCCGGTAGTCCTTGGTCGCCCGCACCGTGTCGCGCTCACGGTAGGTGGTCTTCCACGGCACGCAGTGACCATCGGCTGTGGGCAGGGCGCCCAGCTCCATCGTCACCTGCACCGGCGTGGCGTTGGGACGGAGCGGCAGGTTGACGAGCGTCCCCGTCCACACGCCAGCAAGGTCGGGGGCGGCCTGTGCCCGGGCGGCGGCGCCACAGGTGAGCAGCAGAACGGGCAGCAGCACCAGCCGCGACACCAGCCGCGAAACCTTCAGGGTAGCGTGTCGCACTCGCCGGTCCGGGACGTGGGTGGGGCAGGATAGGCCCGCCTATCCGAGTCGGTCGACCAGTCGTCGACGCTTCGTCGAGGATACGGTACGGGCACCGACCTCGCCAGCACCGTGCGAACCGCGCGACTGGCGGTCGCCGTCATGCGTCGATAACGTAGCCGCGTCGCAGGCAGCGGGCACGACGTGGCACTGGACCTTCACCAACTCTCCCCTGGCGCATGCGCTTCTCTCTGACATTCCGACGGCCGATGCTCGTGCTCGCGGCAGCCGTGACCGGCGCGGTGGTGACCACGGGCCGCATCGCCCCCGCGCCGCTCACCGCGCAGCGCACCGTGGCCGGCAACGCCCGGAGCAACACGGGTGGCACCGTGCCGCAGGGCACCACCGCGCTGGTGGGTGGTACGCTCATCGACGGCAACGGTGGTGCCCCGATCACGAACAGCGTGATCTTGATTCGAGGCACCACCATCGTGGCCGTGGGGCGGGTGGGATCGCTGGCCGTGCCCGCCGGCGCCACGGTGATCTCCACCGAAGGGATGCATCTGCTTCCCGGGCTGTGGGATATGCACGTGCACCTCATGCTGGTCGGGCACGGCAACTACGCGCACTGGGACAGCGTGTATCCCGGCGAATGGGGGCGCAGCATCATGCCGGCGGCGGCGCGGCAGAGCCTCATGGCCGGCGTGACCAGCGTGCGTGATCTGGGCGCACCGCTGGAGGAAGTGCTCGATGTAAAGCGGCGCATCGCGCGCGGCGAGCTTCAGGGCTCCGCGATCTACACCTCGGGGCCGTTCCTGCAGCACGCGCCGTATCCTGGCACCGAGAAGTTCCGGTGGGGGATCGCCGGCGTGGCCGACGCGCGCGCCAAAGTGAAGCGGTTGGCCGACGCCGGCGTGGACGTGATCAAGCTGATCGATCAGGATCAGATGACCACCGACGAAATCCGCGCCATCGTGGACGAAGCGCACGCGCACAAGCTACCCGTGGTGGCGCATGCGCACCGCCCCGAGGAGATCCGGCGCGGGCTCGCGATCGGCGTGGATGACTTCGAGCACACCGGCCTGCAGACGGCGCCCGCCTATCCGGTACCCGGGTGCGAACGCCCCGGTCCTGCGCGGGGTGTCGGCGAGTATTCCGCCCAATGCCTTGACCGTCGTCACCGGGCCATCCGGCTCCGGCAAGAGTACCTTGGCCGACTTGCTGTTGGGGCTACTGCGGCCGGATCGCGGAGCGATCACGATCGACGGCGCGAGCATCCACGCGCTCGGGGCGGCATGGCAGCGGCGCATCGGCTATGTGCCGCAGTCCATTCACTTCACGGACGGCTCCATCGCCGCAAACATTGCGTACGGCGAGGACGGCACGGCCGACGAGGCCCGCTTGATGAAGGCCGCCCGGCTCGCTGATCTGGAGAGCGTGGTGGAGGCGCTGCCCGAGCGGTTCGCCTCGCGCATCGGTGAGGGGGGCCGGTTACTCAGCGGCGGGCAGCAGCAGCGCGTGG
>CAITQY010000756.1 GCA_903894655.1 uncultured Gemmatimonadota bacterium | reverse complement strand
CAGCAGCAGCGACGGCAGCAGCGACGGCAGCAGCAGTCGGCGCACGCGCACCGACTAGACGGAGAAGGTGATCACGCCGCCGTTCACCGTGACCGGATAGCTGCGCAGCGGCGCCGTGGCGGGGCCGGTGGCGACCTGTCCGCTGGTGCGGAAACGGGAACCGTGGCAATCGCATTCGAGCAGCGACGTGCTGTTGTTGAAGCGGGCCAACCCGCAGCTGCTGTGGGTGCAGGTTTTGGAGAGCGCAACGAATCCGGCGCCCGTGTTGATCACGATGGCATCGGCCGTCGAGAGAATCACGAACTGCCCGGCGGTGGCGATCCCGGCCAGCGTGGTGTTGATGGACACCGACGACCCGCTGATCGTGACGCCGGCCTGCGCCGCGCCCGTGTTGCCGCCTCCGCTGTTGCCGCCTCCAGTTGGCGTGCCGCCGCCGGGGGTCGTGACGCCGCTGCTGGGAGCGGTGCTTCCGCCACTGCAGGCCGCGGCCAGCGCGGCGGCGACAAAGTAGGCGGCGGTGGTGCCCACAAAGGCACGGCGGTCAACGACGTCGGGAACGGGCGAGTTGGACATAAACCGTGGGCTGAACGCGAAGGACGGCGTATCGACCGCAGATTAAGTGGTGATCGCCCGAGGTGGTTCCCCGCGCGTTAGAACTTGAACGCGAAGCCGAGCAGCGGAACACCGGGAAAGTAGAACTTGTCGGCGCCGACCGGGCTGCCCAGCGCGAGGTCCACCGCGATCTTCTCACCCAGCATTCGCACGCCGTACGACACGAACCCGCCCACGTCGTTGTCGAACGGCACGAACCAGTTTTCACTGATGAGCGCGATCCGTTTCGTGGCGCGGTGCTGTCCGCCCAAGGTGATCACTGGCTTGTTGGCCAGCGTGCCGCCCACGTAGCCCCAGCCGGCACCGAGTGTGAGGTTGCTCTCCGGCGAACCGGTGGTGGCGACGCCGTATAGAATGCCCAGCGATTGCCGGCGGCGGCCGCCGTCGTCGTTGGAGCTCCAGGGCACCGACGCCATGAGCGCCCCGAGGGCGACCTTGAGCCGGGGCTGCGACACCACGGTGTACTTGGGGAGGGCGTAGAACAGGTTGTCGGTAAAGTCGTCCGACGGAAAGAGCGACATCCCGGCCCCGAGTGTGAACCGGTCGGTGATGCCGGTGGCGGCGCTGGCGAAGAAGATCCAGAAGTCGGCGACGTAGCCTTCACCGCGCCGTAATGGAATGGCGGTGGGGGCGAAGAGCAGGCGGGTGGCATGGGGGTTCTCCGGCCACAGCACGCCGTCGTGCAGCGCGGTGGCGGGATAGGCGCGCACCGTACGCACCTCGCGGCGTGCTACCGTGGCCGTCATCGCGGCCGACACCACGCGCACCGAGTCGGCGCTCACCAGCGTGATGCGACCGATCAGCGTGGTCGCGTTCGAGAGGGTCACGGCGTACACGAGCGCCGGATCATCGATGCGGACCGAGTCGAGCGGCACCATTTGTGCGCGCAACGGCGCGGCGACGACGGGCAGCATCATGGCGCAGGCCAGCGCCAGGCGACGGAACAATACGGGCGCCATCAACATGGGCATCACTCCTGGTCGGGTGCGAAGACTGATCACCGGCTTAGTATACGTTGATCGCCCGCCCTTAGCGCGGGGCGCGT
>CAITQY010000755.1 GCA_903894655.1 uncultured Gemmatimonadota bacterium | reverse complement strand
GATACGGCGACCACCGAGATCTACACAGGCGAAGACACTCTTTCCCTACACGACGCTCTTCCGATCTCTTACCGGCCGCGCCGGGCGTCCACGTGAGCTGCGCGCGCGGCTGGATCGCGATATCCACCGGCGTCAGGTCGGTGCGCTTCCCGAACGCCTGCTCTACCGCCGCGTTGGGATTCGCGCCGGTCAGGAACGCGGTCATGTCCGCCCGAAGACCGGCGGTCACGTTGAGGTTGTCACGCACGCGGAACTCACCCTGCGCAAAGACACCACCGTCGTACACCCACTGGCGCATGCGCGGCTCGAGATTCTGCAACGGGACCAAGCGCGCATACGACGACGGACGACGCGCTTCGAGCGCCGCCAGGTTGGGGAACTGGAACAGACCGTCGGTCTCGATAGACACGAACATCGAGAGGTTGTTGAGCGAATGGTCGGTGCCCACGGTAAACGCGCTGCGATCGCGGTCGAAGCGCAGCACATCAACCAGCTGATACGACTCTTCCGTCTGGAGTTCCGGGCTCGTACGCTGACCGCCGAACTGCAGGATCTGATTCGCGCCCGTTCCACCAGTGGGGAGCGCCGAGGAGACGTTCACCCACGCACGCGGCAGGCGCGTGTTGGGCTCGTTCTCGAGAATGCGGTTGGTGTACGCCAGCCGAACGTCGTTGGTGAGTCGGCTGCCGAGATTGGACTTGATGGAGCCCATCGTCTGCACTTCACGGGACTTCTGGTTGCCGCGGCTTTCCAGCACGGACAGCTCGCGATCGGGGATCGAGTTGCTGTAGAAGAAGTCGGAATAGGTGGTGCGGAGCGTGGCACGATGGGCGTCGTTGATCTGATAATCGAGGCGGCCGAATACCGTGTTCAGCGTGTTGGCGCGATCGAACGTGCCATTTTGGCGATCGCTGCTCAACCCGTAGGAGCGGCGAAGAATATCGAGAAAGCGCTTCACGCTGTCGGGGGCAACCTGGAGTCGGGCCCAGTCGGCGTTGTTGTCCACCTGCAGAGTGGAGAACGGCTCGGCGACCTGCTGGCGATCGTACGCCACGAAGTAGTGGAGGCGATCCTTGACCAGCGCGCCGCCCATGGATCCGCCGAACTGCAGATTGTCGAACTTCGTAATGTTCTGCCCGAGGAAGTTCGTGTTCGTGCCAAGCGCTTGGTTGCGGTTGTAGACGAAGAGGGAACCGTTGGTGGTGTTGGTCCCCGCACGCGTCGCCACGTTGACCGCGCCGGCGCCTTGGCGGCCCTGCGTCACGTCGTACACGTTCGTGACCACTTCGAACTCACGCACCGCTTCCACCGAAATGGAGTACGGACCGCGGCCGAAGCCGGCGCCCCAGATCGTGTTCTTGGCTTGCACGCCGTCCACGCGAATATCGGTGCCGCTCACGCGGCCGCCGGCAATCGACGACGACGAGGTAATGATGCCACCGGTGCCGGAGCGCGACGTCGTCGGCGCCAGAATCGCCAGGTCGGCAAAGGAGCGGTCCTGAATGGGGAGCTGCCGGATTTCCTTTTCGGACACCACGGTGCTGCCCCCGACGCGCTCAACGCGCTTGCTCTCCCGGTCCGCCCGCACATCGATAGCCGCCAGTTCCGTGGCCGAGGCGTCCAAGGCCAGATCGAGCGTCACGCGATCGCCCAGATTGAGCATCAACCCGCTGCGCTGTGCCGGACGGAAGCCAAGCTGCCGGACCGTCAGCGTATAGGGACCGCCAATCGGCAGCTGCGCAAAGACGTAGCGTCCCCGGGCATCGGTCTGCCGCGTCTGCTGGGTGCCGGTGGATTGGTTGCGCGCGGTCACCGTGGCACCCACCACCACCTCACCCGAGGCCGACCGGACCTGACCGGCCACAAACCCTTCAGTGCCCTGAGCGTTCGCCAACTGGGCAGGTAAACCGGTCATTACGACCGCAAAAAGCGCGCAAAGAACGCGGCGGATCTGGGACATGCGTATAGCTCGTCGAGAAGCGCGAGGGAGCATCGTCGGATGGCGACGAGCTGTACAGTTCCGCCCGTCCGTGATCTTCTGTCGACAACCTGACCACAGATCGGTCACGACCCGGTCACGACGATACCGACAAACTGCGCCGTTGCCACTCGCTCTCCGGCGGCTCTCCGGCTATGCTTCGTGGCTGATCAGGGACGGAGCCGCCGCGCCTCGCACGAGGTACCGGCGACACTCCGCCCCATTTGTACTGGTTCCGTACCAACACCCTTCACGCAGGCCGAGACCACCGGATGACTCCGTCGTTGGACGTACCGTCCCCGTCGCCGCGCGGCTTCAAGATCCTTTCGGGAACGGCCAATCAGCCGCTCGCCGAAGAGGTCGCGAAGATGCTCGGCACCGAGCTGTGTAAGGTGACCTGTACGCGCTTCGCCGACGGTGAAGTGTTCGTCCGTATCGACGAGAACATCCGTGGGGCGGACGTGTTCGTGGTGCAACCCACGAATCCGCCGGGCGAAAATGTGCTCGAGCTGCTGCTGCTCATCGACGCCGCGCGTCGCGCCTCCGCCGCCCGCGTCACCGCCGTGATCCCCTATACGGGATACGCCCGGCAGGACCGCAAGGACCAGCCGCGCGTCGCGATCGGCGCCAAGCTCATGGCCAACCTCATCGAGACCGCTGGCGCCGACCGCGTGCTGGGCCTCGATTTTCATGCACACCAGCTGCAAGGGTTCTTCGACGTGCCGGTCGATCACCTGTATGCCGCGCCGGTGTTCACCAATTATTTCCGGAAGAAGGGGCTCAAAGACCTGTGCGTCGTGGCCCCCGACGTCGGCTCGGCCAAGATGGCGCGTGGCTTTGCCAAGCGGCTCGACGCCACCTTCGCCATCATCGACAAGCGTCGTCCCAAGGCCAACGTGGCCGAAGTGATGAACGTGGTTGGTGAAGTCGAGGGCCGGGATTGCCTCATTCCCGACGACATGATCGACACGGCCGGCACCGTCTCCGAAGCCGCCCGTGCCCTGAAGAATCTCGGCGCGAACGATATTTACGTGTGTGCTACGCACGCGCTGTTCAGCGGCCCTGCCGTCGAACGGCTCACCAACGCGCCGATCAAGGAAGTCGTGGTGACCGACTCCATCAATCTCCCCCCCGAGCGACGCTTTCCGTCGCTGCATGTGCTGTCGGTGGGCGAACTGCTGGCGAAGGCCATCCGATTCACGCATGCCGACCAGTCGGTGAGCGTACTGTTCGAATAACGGCGAAGTAGGCCGTTACTGGCCGGGCCGACCATTTCCGGTTACTCCCGAACCACTTTTTTCTCAGAGGTCAGTCCCCATGTCCACCGCTTCTCTCTCCGCGTCCGTTCGCACCGAAACGGGCAAGGGCGCCGCTCGTAAGATCCGTCAGGCCGGCAACATCCCCGCCGTGATCTACGGCCACGGTCGCGAAGCGCAGTCGCTCATGCTCAACGCGCGCGACACCGACAAGCTCCTCAAGAGCATCGCGATCAGCAGCACCGTGATCGAGCTCTCCATCGAGGGCAAGAACGTCCGCACGCTGATCCGCGAAGTGCAGCGCCATCCGTTCAAGCGCACCATCACGCACATGGACTTCCAGGAGCTCGTGGCTGGTGAGACCGTGTCGGTGCATTGCCCGATCGTGTACGTCGGCGTACCGGAAGGCGTGCGTCTCGAAGGCGGCCTGCTCGACCAGATCATGCACCAGCTGCACATCGAAGTTGACCCGTCGGCGATCCCGAACCACATCGACGTCGACGTGTCGGCGCTGAAGATCGGGAACACGCTGCACGTGTCCGACCTGAAGCTCCCCGCCGGCATCAAGGTGCTCGACGAGCCGGGCAATACGGTCTGCATCGTGCAGGTGCCGAAGGTTGCGGTGGAGCCCATCGTCGATGGCGCCGCCGAGCCGGAAGTCATCCGCGCGAAGCCCAAGGCCGACGAGAAGTAACCTCGGCGTTCATTCGTTTTCGCTCGATCGTACGGGGCGCGGAGTCCGTTCAGCATGGTCACCCCACGCTGGCGCATTCCGCGCCCCGCCCGTTTACCCCTGCGCATGAAAGTCATCGTCGGACTCGGCAATCCCGGCCGGGAATACGAACACACGCGACACAACGTGGGCTGGTGGCTGGTTGACCACCTCGCCGCGCATTGGCATTTCGATCCCTGGCGCAAGGACGGCGATGCCGTCACCACCCAAGGCATGGTCGGCGGTAAGAAGGTCAAGCTCGTGAAGCCCCAAACCTTCATGAACCTCAGCGGCGCCGCCCTCCGCCCGTATCTCAAGCGCGAAGGCTGGAAAGCTGCCGACGACCTCATGGTCATCGTCGACGAAGTCGCCGTGCCCGCCGGCGAGTATCGCCTGCGCGCGGCCGGCAGCCCCGGCGGACACAACGGCCTCAAAAGCATCGAGGCCCATCTCAAATCACCCACCTACCCGCGGCTGCGCATCGGCATCAAGCCGGTCGATGAGCGCCGACAGATCGGCGACCTTGCCGACTTCGTCCTGCACACCATGCCGCGCGACGAACGGGAGCTGGTCGAAGCGCTCTATCCGCGGATGATCACCGCGCTCGAGTTGTGGATCGCCGACGGCACCGAGAAAGCCGTGAGCGCCATGGGGCGCTGAGGCGCTCACGTCGGGCGTCAGCGCTTCGCGTTGATGTGCTGCTTCGTCCAGAGCACCACCACCGCGCACTGATTGCCCGCCGTCTGAAAGCGCGCCGGCGCCTGCATCTCGTTGTTGAAGATTTCGACGGCAGCGATTTCTTCCTTCGGCAGGCGGGCGATCATGTTGTCGGGGGTGTTCGGCTCGCGCACGGCGTTCACCCACAACGACGCCATGCAGTCGCTGCGACCGCGGATCACGAAGTCTCCCGGCGCGCGTCCCATCTGGGTACGAATCCCCGGCAGCAGATCGAGCGCCTGACGGGTCCGATCGTACTTCGCGAAGTGTGTGGAATCCACGAACCGGCCCAGCCCCGACGCCTTCCGTTCGTCGAGCTCGGTGGCGTCGCGCGACTTGATGCGCGTGGAGCGCACATTGACTTGCTCCACCAGCGTGCCCTTTTCCACCAAAACGTCGAGACCGGTCACGCCTTTCTCGAGCACGTCGAGCTGCTTCGTCACCGTCACGTAGCCGATCTTGCGCGCCGACACCATGCGGCTGCCGGTCGGCACGTTATTCAGTGTGAAGCGGCCGTTGGGGCCCGACATGATCTCCGTGGCAACGCCGCCGAAGGTCACCATCGCGGCCGGCACCGACGCCCCCTTTTCGTCGACCACGCGCCCCTGCACCGTCGCCGTGGCCGTCGGTCCGCCCGTGGCGCCGAGCACCAGATCGACGCGACGCAGCGAGGCGGCGTCGGCGTCGACCAGCACGTTATCGGTGCGGTACTGCGACGACGACGCCACCAGCGCCGCCGGGCCGAACTCCTGCACGCCGCAAAAGAGGTAGCTGCCCAGCGAGTCGCTGCGCACCGTCATCGATTCGAATTTGGGCGTCGTGTCGAGCAGGCTCTTCACCGCCTGCCACTGCAGCACCAGTCCCACACCGGCCACCCGGGTGGCGCCATCGGCCGCCGTGGTGGAGCCGAAGAGAATGCCGCCCATCCCGTTGGCGGGGCGACGCTGCCCCACACACAGCCGGGCCCACGCCGTGTTCATGCCGGGGGTCGCCACGATCGGACGTTCCCACGGGCCATCGCCCGCCGGGCGGGTGGCCGTGAGCTCTCCGAGGCCAAGGCGATCGGCCCGCTCGTGGAACGCGACCAGGCGCATGACGCGCATCCGACTGTAGATCGTGAACCGCCCAAGGGAATCGCTGGCGGCCGACTCACCGCCCGGCTCCGCCGTAATGAGCGCGCCGGCCATTGGCCGAAAGGCCAGGCTGTCATAGGCGAGGCCGCGAATCGTGTCCGGTCGCTGCGACACCGGAGCCACCTGCGCCCCAAGCGACGGCGCGGACGTCGGCCTCGCCATCACGATCATCGACACGGCCGCCCCCCACCAGAATCCACGACGCATCACGCGCTATCCCTGAAAAAAGTTCGTGGCCACGCCATCGGCGTGAGGCGGCCAGATTGAGGACCGGGACCCGGATTCGGGACCAATTCATGACGAATGGTTGATCAGAACGAGTCCTGCGCGCAACGTTCCTCCATGCTATCCCAATCTCCGCTTCGCAGCTCGCTCCTCGCCAGTGTGGTGGTCGCGGCCACCGCGCTGGGCTCCGCCTGTGGCGCCCGCGACCGTGTCGCGACGGCATCGCCCTCCATCGCGATCCTCGGCGCCGTCGAAGAGATCCCGAGCCCGGCACCGCCCGGCAGCAAAACGCCGGTCGTCATCACCGATGACAGCGGCGCGGCGTACGTGTCGTGGACCGAGCAGCGCGCCGACTCCTCGTTCGCGATCCGCCTCGCGAAGTGGAATGGCACCACCTGGGATTCGTCACGCACGGTCGCCGCCGATCTCCCGTTCTTCGTGAACTGGGCCGACTTCCCCGCCATCGTGAAGCTGGGCAACGGCGACCTCGCCGCCCACTGGCTCGAGCGCGAAGGCACGAGCACCTACGCCTACGGCATTCGCACCGTGCGCTCGCGTGACGACGGCCGCACGTGGAGTGCCCCCGTCACGCCGCACACCGACGGGCTGGCCGCCGAGCATGGGTTCGTGTCCCTCTGGGCCGAGAGCGGCCGAGACCTGGGGCTCGTGTGGCTCGACGGCCGCAAGAGTGCCATGAAGGATTCCACGCGAGAAATGACCGTACGCACCGCGGTGGTGCGCGACGACGGGACACTCTCGAGGGAAGCCGTGCTGGACGCCCGGACCTGCGATTGCTGTCAAACGGCCACCGCGAGGGGTTCGCAAGGTCGCGTGATCGTCTATCGCGATCGCTCGGACAAGGACATCCGCGACATCGCCATCGTGCGCGAGTTGGTCGGTGGCTGGAGTCCGCCGGTGCTCGTACACGCCGATGACTGGTATTATCCGGGGTGCCCCGTGAACGGCCCGCAGGTGGCCGCCAGCGGCAAAACGGTGGTCGTGGCGTGGTATACGGCCGCCCACGACACGGCCCGTGTGCTGGTCGCCACCTCCACCGATGGCGGCGCCACGTTCGGAGCCCCGGTGCGCATCGACGAGGGCGATCCGATCGGCCGCGTATCCATCGTACTTGATAGCCGGGCCGAGCCGATTGTGGCCTGGCTCGAACAGCGCACGACCGATGAAGCGGAAGTGCTGGTGCGGCGCGTGACCGGCGCGACCGTCGGTGAAACCCGCAGCTTGGCCCGTACGTCGGGCGCACGGCAAAGCGGCTTTCCGCGTCTCGCAGTGCTGCGCGACACCCTGTTGGCGACCTGGACGACCACGAAACCCGCACCGCAGGTGCACGTGGCGCGTCTTCCTCTTTCTTCGAGTGCCCGATGAGTTCTGAGGGATTCCGTATGGCGCCACGCGCTGCGTCGGTCGGCCGTCTCCTCATGGCCGGGGCGCTATCGTCTGGTGTGCTGTCGTCCGTCGTGAGCGCCCAGGACGCGCCCAAGCCTCAGCCGGTCGCCACCGCGCCCGCGCCGCGCACCGACCTGCCGCTCAAGCTCGCGCCGCGCCCCACCAAGAGCGGGATCACCGCCGACGATCTGATGACGCGGCTCTACATCTTTGCCGACGACTCGCTCATGGGTCGTGATGTAGGCACCGAAGGGCACTTCAAGGCGACCACGTATCTGGCCGCCGAAGCGAAGCGCATGGGGCTCAAGCCCGCCGGCGACAGCGGCACGTTCTTCCAGACGCTGCCGCTCAAAACGAAAAAGGTGGATCCGCTGTCGTCGTTCATCGCCGGTGGTACCGCGCTGACCCTGGGCCGCGAGTGGGGCTTCAGCGCCAAGGCGCCGCTCTCCTTCGAATCGGCGGGCGTGGTGTTCGGTGGTCTGCTTGGGGACAGCACGGTGCGCCTGACCGCGGAGCAGGCGTCGGGCAAGCTGGTGGCGTACACCATGCCAGCCTCGCAGTCGGGTATCGGGCTCGCCCTCGAAGCCGGCAACCTGCTGCCCGCCGGCGCGGCTGGCCTCATCATCATCGTCCCGCAGCCGGTGATCGGCATTCTCGGCTATGTCATGCAGTCCGGTGCGTTTATCGACAGCGACGCCGGCGTTGCCTCGCCGCGCCTGTTCGTCATGATGGACGCCGCGTCGAAGCTGTTCTCGAAGCCCGTCGCGGATCTTGCCGTCGGTGACGCCGGCGCAGCGGTCAACGTCAAGGCGGTCATGGAGATCAAGCCGAGTGCGTTTCCCGCTCGCAACGTGGTCGCGCTGTTGCCCGGCAGTGATCCGAAGCTGAAGAATCAGTATGTGGCGGTCGGGGCGCACAGCGATCATGTGGGCGTCGCCCCTCGTGGCATTGACCACGATTCGGTGCTCGTCTTCAATCGTATCGTGCGTCCAGGCGGTGCCGAAGACGACAGCAAGTTCGGCACGGCGGAGCAATTCGCGCAGATCAACGCCGAACTTGCTGAGCTGCGAAAAACACAGCCGGCACGCCGCGACTCGATCTTCAACGGCGCAGACGATGACGGATCCGGCTCGGTGGCCGTGCAGGAGATCGCCGAGTACTTGTCGTCGGCGAAGGTCAAGCCGAAGCGCTCCACGCTGTTCGTGTGGCACGCCGGTGAAGAGAAGGGATTGTGGGGATCGGCGTTCTTCACGGAGCATCCGACGGTGCCGCGTGATTCCATCGTGGCCCAGCTCAATATGGACATGGTCGGCCGTGGCAGTGTGACCGATCAGACGGGCATGAGCGCCGACGGCAAAGAGCTCCGCGGTGGCCCCGATTACCTGCAGCTCGTGGGCTCGCGCCGGCTCAGCACCGAGCTGGGCGACCTAGTGGAGTCGGTCAACACGGGCAAGAAGCACAACTTCTCGTTCGACTACGCGATGGACGCCAACGGCCATCCCATGAACATCTATTGCCGTTCCGACCACTACGAGTATGCCCGCTGGGGCATTCCCGTCACGTTTTTCACGACCGGCGGACACTCGGCCTACCACCAGCTCACCGACGAGCCACAGTACATCGATTACCAGCACATGCAGCGGGTATCCCGTCTGGTGGCCGATATCGCGCTCGAACTGGGGAACCGGCCCGCACGGCCGACGGTGAACCAGCCGAAGCTCGACCCGCGCGGCATCTGCAAGCAGTAGCGTCCGCAAGCCGTAGCGCACGCAGACATTCCTCCCCTCCAACTCCTCCCGATGTTTGACCAACTTCCGCTTTTATCGTTGGGTGCAGGTGTCGTCGGCCTCATCGCGACGTTCCTGACCTTCGGCGGCATTCGCCGTCTCTCCCCCGGTACCCAGGCCATGCAGGATCTGGCTCAGGAAATCCACGTGGGCGCGATGGCCTTTTTGCGCGCCGAGTACGTGGTGCTTCTGCCCTTCCTGCTCATTGTTGCCGGCCTGCTCGGCTGGGCGATCGGCGTGAAAACGGCCATCGCCTATGTCATCGGCGGTCTGCTCTCGGTGGCTAGCGGCTGGATCGGCATGCAGGGCGCCACGGCGGCCAACGTGCGCACGGCGGAAGCGGCCCGCAGCAGCGGTCAGGCCGCCGCGCTCCGCGTGGCGTTCGGCGGTGGCTCCATCATGGGCCTCGCCGTGGCGTCCCTTGGACTGGCCGGCATCGCGATCGTGTTCGCCTTCCTCGCCAAGGGCGAGATGACGAATAACGCCAAGCTCTTCGCCGAGATCATCTCCGGCTTCGCCATGGGTGCCTCGTCGATCGCGCTCTTCGCGCGTGTCGGCGGTGGCATTTACACGAAGGCGGCCGACGTTGGCGCCGACCTCGTGGGCAAGGTCGAAGCCGGCATTCCGGAAGACGATCCGCGCAATCCCGCCACGATCGCCGACAACGTCGGTGACAACGTGGGTGACGTGGCCGGGCTCGGCGCTGACATCTTCGAGAGCTACGTGGGCGGCATCGTCGCCACGATCGCCCTCGCGGCGACCAGCACGCTGATCCCGGAAGTCAACCGCATCAACGCGATGCTGCTGCCGGTGGCCTACACGGCGGCCGGACTGGTAGCCTCGCTGCTCGGCATCTTCATGATGCGGATTCTGGCCAAGGGTGACCCGGCCAACGCGCTGCGCCTCGTGACGTTCATCGCGGCCGGCCTGTTCCTCGTGTTCGCGTACTTCATCACGAACATGGTGCCGCTAGGCATGACCGATGCGAATGGCGTTGTGCTGCCCGCCCTCGGCCCCTTCTACGCGGTCATCGCTGGCACGGTGTCGGGTATCTCCATCGGTCTCGTGACCGAGTACTACACGGCCGCCGGCCCGGTGCGCCGCATCGCCGAAGCGTCGAAGACGGGTCCGGCCACGAACATCATCGCCGGCCTCGCCGTCGGCATGGAAAGCTGCATCGTGCCGGTGCTCCTCATCTGCGCGGCGATCTGGGTGTCGTTCACGTCGGCTGGCCTGTACGGCATCGCCATCGCCTCGGTGGGCATGCTCGCCACGGTCGGTGTCACGATGTCGGTCGACGCCTACGGTCCG
>CAITQY010000754.1 GCA_903894655.1 uncultured Gemmatimonadota bacterium | reverse complement strand
TGCGCGATGTCCCCGCTCCATTCGCGCAACCGGAACCCGGGTGGTGTCACTTCGATCGGACCACGCTCGCGAGGCGGCGTGCCGTGCGCGAGCTGTCCGTGGCGCAGCGCCACTTCGCGTCGCACCTCGTCGATGTCGACATCACCGACGATGGACAGCACGGTGTTGTCCGGACGATACCAACGCGTGTAGAACGACATGAGCTGCTCGCGCGTCAGCGCACGCAGCCCGGGTTCGTCGCCCATGCGCCACCGCCGGATGCGATGCCGGTCGAACAGCGTCGCGTAGAGCGTTTCAATCGCCATCGCCGACGCCGTGTCACGTTTGCGCTTGGTTTCCTCGATGATCACTTCGAGTTCTCGCGCCAGCTCCTCGGCGTCGATGACCGACCGCGCGTACGCATCGAACTGAATCTCGAGCCCCTGCACGAACGACGACGAGGGCAGCACCGTGTAGTACGTGGTGTGATCGTAGATCGTGTGCGCGTTGAGATAGCCACCGTTCGCCTTCGTTTCGCGGGCGATCTGCCCCACGCCACGGGTCGGCGTCCCCTTGAAGAACATGTGCTCCAACACGTGCGCAATGCCGACCACGTCATCAGGTTCGTCGAAGTAGCCCACCTTCACGTGGGTGACGATGGCGACCACCGGTGCCGACGGATCGCGACGTACAAGCAGCGTCAGACCGTTGGGCAGAACGTCGCGAACGGTCTCATGGTGCAGCGCGAGCGCATCGCTCGGCCGCTGAATACGTGTGGTCATCGGGGAATTGGAGTCGGGTAGCCGGCGCTCGCTGGCGACAACGGCGTGGGCATCGCAAGTCGCGTCGAGGCAACGCAGCGGGACCAGTCTCCCGGTCCGGCGCGATCGGTCCAACGGCGCGCTTCGTCGACACGATTCAAGCGGGACAACGCGCAGCCCAGGAATCCCTGCGCGACGCGGTCGCTGGGATCGAGTTGCAGGGCGCGTACGTAAAATCGTCGTGCAATCTCGGGCTGGCCATCGGCCAGCATCGCCGAGGCGAGTTCGCGGGTCGCAAGTGCGCTATTCGGCGCCAGGCGAACCGCCGTGGTCAGGAAGCGACGCGCGCGGGGCAGATCACCGTCTTCGCGCGACATGCGCCCGAGGAAGACGAGTGGACCAGCGTCGTCGGGATGCTGCCGCGCGGCCGTCGCGAACGCCGTACGCGCCACGTCACGCGCCCCTCGGCCGTAGGCGGCCACCCCCTCGCGATACGCGCGCCCGGAGCGCTGCGATAGCACCCACCACCCGAGAGCGGTCAGCCCGCCAACCACCAGCAACGCGATAATGATGCCACGTGCGGAAAGCCACCGCGGGGCGGTCCGGGCATCGACGCTATCGCTCTCGAATACAGCCGACAACGTCGAGGCCGACCTTGTCGAGCCCGACGACATCGCCGCCGTGGAATCGGTTGGTGGCGGGTAACCAACCGCCGGCGTGTCGTACGCCATGGTGCGAAGCGGCGCGGCGGAGCCTGCCGAGTGGTGCATGTCCACCGCGTGCTCGAGCGCGATCCATGCCTCACGGAGCAGCGTGCGCTCCGACTCACTGTCGGCCGAACGATCCACGCCATCGGCCCAGGTCGCGAGCGCCACCAACGCGTGGGCCTCGGTCAGCGTGAGCGCGCCCACGCGACGCGATTCGCCGATGAGCGCCTGGCCGCTGAGCTCCGGTCGGGCAGTGATGGCCTGCAGCACCTGTTGAGCGCTGGCCCATACCGCCGGGGCTGGCGACGTGCTGTGAGGGCTCAAGACGACACGCGCCGCGTTGAGCGCGGCGCGTGGGTCGGAGGTGGTCGGTTCGCATCCGGTGGTCATGCGGGGTAAGACACACCCACTAACGGTCGA
>CAITQY010000753.1 GCA_903894655.1 uncultured Gemmatimonadota bacterium | reverse complement strand
TCACGGTGACGCTCGAGCGAGCCGGCTACCGCGTGCTCGCGGCCAGCAATGGAGCGGAGGGGGTGGCGCAATTCACCGCGCGCCGAGGCGAGATCCAGCTGGTTATTACCGACCTGATGATGCCGGTCATGGACGGGATCGAGGCGATGCGGGCGATGCGGGCGATCGATCCGGCGATGCGTATCGTGGCCGTGAGTGGACTGGCCACGTCGGAGCAACGCCAGAAAGCGCTGGGCGCGGGCGCCTCGCACTTTCTGGCCAAGCCGTTCACCGCGGATGCACTGTTCACGACCGTGGGTGCGGCGGTGCTGAGCGCGGCGTAGGCGGTTCGCCCGGGCTCTCGATGGGCACACTAGGCGCAAGGCGTGTTCCGGCGCTAGCTTCACGGTGATGAGCCCCTACGTCACCTTCCTCCTCTATCTGCTGGCGATCATCGGATTTCTGGGCCTCGTGCTCACGCTGAACGCGTGGCTCGGTCCCAAGCCGGCGATGACGAGCACCAAATTCGAGCCCTTCGAATGCGGTGCGACGCCCGTGGATATCGTGAATGTGAAGGCCGTGCCCATCAAGTACTACGCGGTGGCGGTCATTTTCATCCTGTTCGACCTCGAGACAATGTTCCTGTTCATCTGGGCGCTGGGCGCCCGGCCGCTCTCGGGGTTTCTGATGTTCACGCTGGCGCTGTTCATCTTTCTGCTAGTCATCAGCCTGTTGTACGTCTACAAGGCGCGCATTCTAGAAGCGGTGACGGAGTAATCATGTACGGCAAACCGCTTCCCATCGTGGACGCCCTCGGCGCCCCGGCCGCATCAGCGCAGACGCCCACGCACACTAAGTCCGCGTCGTTCGAGTACCTCACCACGCGCAAGGACGAACTCGTCGGCTGGGCGCGCAAGTTCTCGCTCTTTCCGTATCCGTTCGTGACCGCCTGCTGCGCCATGGAGTTCATGGCCGTCAGCGCCTCGGCCTACGACACCGACCGATTCGGTGCCGCCCTTCCTCGCTTCTCGCCGCGCCAGGCCGACCTGCTTATGGTGGTCGGCACGGTCACGCAGAAGCAGGCGCCGATCCTGCTCAAGGTGTACGAGCAGATGTGCGAACCGAAGTGGGTGATGGCCTTCGGCGTGTGCGCGACCTCGGGTGGGTTCTATCAGAACTACGCGTCGCTACCCGGTATCGATCGCATCATTCCGGTGGACGTGTACGTGCCGGGATGTCCGCCGCGCCCCGAGATGGTGATCGACGGCATCATGCAACTGCAGGAAAAGATCGCCAACGGGAAGCATCTCATCGTGAACGAGTCGTTCTGACCGTGACCACGCCGATTCTCGATCTCGTGGCGCAGCAGCTCGCGCCGCGCACCGGTGTGACTTCGCTCGGCGTGCAGCATGGGGTGTTGGTGCTGCAACTCGAACCGGCCGAACTGCTGGCGGTGGCCACGCGCCTCACGTCGGAGTTCGCCTTCGACCTGTTCCTCGATGTCACCGCCATCGATTGGCCCGATGACGCACTGCGATTTGAAGTCGTGCACCATTTCTACTCGACCACGCACAAGGTGCGCGTGCGCCTGAAATCGCGCGTCAGTGCCGACGATCCCACGGTCGATACGCTGAAGTCGCTATTCGGATCGGCCGGCTACATGGAGCGCGAGTGCCACGACATGTATGGCATCGTGTTCCGCGGCAACGACGATCTGCGCCCCATTCTGCTGTACGAAGGCTTTTCGGGACATCCGCTGCGCAAGGACTATCCCAAGCAGCTGGAGCAGCCGTTGGTCCCCTACCGTCCGCCGCAGGGTACCCTTGTCCGCTAGCATCCCGAACCCGGTCCGCGCCGCCTTCACCACGCACGAGCGCGACGACACCGTCATCGTCAGCATCGGCCCGTCGCACCCCGCCACGCACGGCACGGTCCAGATCATCGCCGAGCTCGATGGCGAGAAGGTGCTGCGCACCGACGTCCACTGCGGCTATCTGCATCGTGGCTTCGAGAAGGAGTGCGAGGATCACACCTGGCACAACCTGATCCCGTACGTCGATCGCTTGAACTACTGCTCGGCGCTGATCAACGACTTCGCGTATTGCGATGCCGTGGAGCAGATGATGGGCATCGAGATCACGCCGCGCACAAAGTATCTTCGCACGCTGCTCGCCGAGTACTCACGCATCACCGACCACCTCACGTGCATCGCGGCGAGCCTCATGGAGCTCGGCGCGCTGACGGCGTTCCTGTATCTGGTCACGGTGCGCGACTACATGTACGAGCATCTCGCCGCGCTCACCGGCGCGCGCGTGACGTACTCGTACGGCCGCATTGGCGGACTCGCCAACGACGTGCCAGACGGCTGGTTCGCCCGCCTGCACGAGATCCTGGCCGAGTACGAAACGTACATCGCGCGCGTGCACGGCCTGGTCGATCGCAACCGCATCTTCATCGATCGCCTGCGCAACGTGGGCACCATCAGCACCACCGATGCGCTGCACTGGGGCTTCACCGGTGTGATCCTGCGCTCCACCGGCGTGCCCCGTGACCTGCGCAAGGACACGCCGTATCTGGCGTACGCCGAGCTCGATTTCGACGTGCCCGTGGGGATCAATGGTGACAACTACGATCGGTACTACGTGCGCATGCGTGAGATGGACGAGTCGGTGTACATGATCCGTCAGCTCATGGACATGATGCCTGAGGGTCCGATCAACGTGGACGATCGCCGCTGCGTGTTCCCCGAGAAGACGCTTGTGTATAACGAGATCGAATCGCTGATCAATCATTTCAAGCTCGTGATGGAAGGCCCGTCCGTGCCAGCCGGCGAGATCTATGTGGCGCACGAAGCGCCCAACGGCGAACTCGGGTTCTTCCTCGTGAGCACCGGGGGCGGCACGCCGCACAAGGTGCACGTGCGGTCGCCCAGCTTCGTCCACATGGGCGGGGTACACCGCATGCTCGATGGCCATCAGCTCGCCGACATCGTCACGACGTTCGGCTCCGTGAACATGATCGGTGGGGAGTGCGATCGATGACCGGTTTGGTACAACGCCTGATCCCCGAGTTCGAAGTGTGGAAGCGCCGGTATCCGGCCGGCTTCGACGGTTCGCTCTCGATTCCCGCGCTCCGTCGCATTCAGGAAGAGCGCGGCTACATCGCCGACGAAGACATCGCCGACCTCACCGCGTATCTCGGCGTGCCGCGCACGCAGATCGATGAAGTCGTGGCCTTCTACACGCAGTTCACCCGCGTTCCGCTGGGGAAGCACCATCTCCAGGTGTGCCACAACGTGAGCTGCTCGCTGCGTGGCGCCGAGGGACTCGTGAAGCATCTCTGCGGGCGCCTTGGCATCAAGCCCGGCGAAACCACCGCCGACGGACAGTTCACACTGACCACGGTGGAGTGCCTGGCCTCGTGCGGAACGGCGCCGATGATGATGGTCGGCGACGCCTTCTTTGAGAACCTGACGCCGGCGTCGGTGGACGCGCTGCTCACTGAGTTGAAGGAGACGTCGTGAAATTCTTCATGAACTTCCCGGTCACTGATACGTCGCACACGCTGGCGGAGTATCGCACGCGCTTCGGCTATCAGGCGCTGGAGAAGGCGCTGACCATGACGCCTACCGACGTGACGAAGGAAGTCGCGGCCTCCGGCCTGCTCGGGCACGGGGGCGCCGCCTTCCCCGCCGGCCGGAAGTGGGGCGTGGTCAAGTTAGACGACGGTGAACCGCACTACGTCTGCATGAATGCTGACGAAGGCGAACCGGGCACCTTCAAGGACCGCTGGCTCATGGAGTATGTGCCGCACATGTCGCTCGAGGGGCTGATCATCGGCTCCTATGCGCTGCAGGGGCGGCACGCGTTCATCTATATCCGTGGCGAGTTCGATCTGGCGCATCGTCGGATGGCCGACGCCATCGAAGAGGCGTACGCCGCGGGACTGCTGGGCGAGAACATCCTGGGTACGGGGTACTCGCTCGATGTCGTGCTGTATCGCGGGGCCGGGTCGTATGTGTGCGGCGAGGCATCGGCCATGCTGGCCTCACTCGAGGGCAAGAAGGGGTGGCCGCGCAACCGGCCGCCGCGCCTCACCGTGAAGGGGCTGTACCAGAAGCCCACCGTGGTGAACAACGTGGAGACGCTGGCCAACGTGCCGGTGATTCTTCGCCTTGGCGCCGCGGAGTTCAAGAAAACCGGTACGCCCAAGAGTCCGGGCACGCAGATGATTTCGATCTCTGGCCACATCGCAAAACCGGGCGTCTACGAAGTCGAGTATGGCTACTCGTGGGAGAAGTTCCTCTACGAGGATTGCGGCGGCATGCAGAACGGGAAGGCACTCAAGTGCATCATTCCGGGCGGCGTGTCCACCAAGCTGCTCAGCGCGAGTGAGATCGCCGGCGTCACCCTCGACCACAACTCGGCGGTAGCGGCTGGTTCGCAGGTGGGCTCGGGCGGCATGATTGCGATTGCCGAGGGCACCTGCATGGTGCGCCTGGCAGCGGTCATTCAGCGCTTCTACCACCATGAGTCGTGCGGACAGTGCACGCCGTGCCGTCAGGGCATGGGGTGGATGGAGCGCATTCTGAACCGCATCGTAGCAGGCGGCGGACGTCCGGAGGACATCGATCAGCTGTACAAGATCGGAGAAGCCAACGACGGTACCACCATCTGCAGCCTCGGTGACTCGGCGGGCTACGCCTGTTCGGCGATCCTCGATCACTACCGTGAAGAGTTCGAGTACTACATCACGAACAAACGCTCCATGTACGACGGCAATCTGACCGTGGAAGACCCGTTCGCGGATTCGCCGTTCGCGGATTCGCCGTTCGCGAATTCGCCGTTCGCGAATTCGCTTGCCGGAGCCGCCACGTGAGTGATGTCACGGTGGCCCCCGTCGCGGCCAAGAAAATGCTCGACTTCGCGATCGATGGCGTCGCGATGCAAGCGGAAGACGGTCAGACGGTGATTCAGGCCGCACGCGCCAATGGCGTGGACATTCCGCACTTCTGCTGGCATCCACAGCTGTCCGTGCCCGGCAATTGCCGGATCTGTATGGTGGAGATCGAGCAGGACTCGGGCGACCCGTGGTTTGACATCGCCTGCAACATGCCGGTCACTGCCGGCATGCGGATCCTGACCAAGACGGACAAGATCAAGACGCTCAATCAGGACACGATGCAGTTCATCACGCTCAACCACCCGGTTGATTGTGGTATCTGCAACAAGTCGGGCGAGTGCCTGCTGCAGGACTATCACTACGAATTGAACGGCGCGGCCTCGAAGTCACGCGATGCGAAGACGCATGCCACCAAGTTCTTCCCGCTGTCCGACCGCATCATGCTGGACAACGAGCGGTGCATCATGTGCACGCTCTGTGTCCGCTTCACGAACGAAGTGTCGGGCTCGAAGGCGCTTGGGGCCGTGCATCGCGGCGACCATGCGCTTATCCGTCCCGCCGAAGACGCCGACTTCAACCTCGACGTCTACTCCGACAACGTGATCGACCTCTGCCCGGTGGGGGCACTGCTCTCCACCGAGCTGATGACACATGCCCGCGTGTGGTACCTGCAGGCCACGAAGTCGGTGTGCCCGGGGTGCGAGCGCGGCTGCAGTATCGACGTGTGGCACCGCAGGCACGAGTGGAAGCTGAACGCGCTCGACCCGCAGCTGAACACCACCATCGATCGTGTCACGCCGCACGAGAATCCTGAGGTCAACGGCCTCTGGGTGTGCAACAAGGCTCGCGACCTGGCGCATGTATTCGAGCGCCCGCGCGCCGAGCAGTCGACGCAGCGCGGTGCGCCGGTGGAGCTGTCCGTCGCCATTGCGGCGGCAAAGCAGCTGATCGCGACCGCGAAGAAGCCGGTGGCGATCGTGTCGAGCTGGGGCTCCAACGAGGAACTCGCGGCGTTCCATGCCGCCTTCGGCACCAAGGTGCCGGGCTTCGTGAAGGCCGATCACCGGCCGCTACCGGGCGAAGTGATGGAAGACCATCTGCTCATCAAGCCCGACAAGAATCCCAACCGCAAGGCGGCGCTGGCGTTGTATCCGGCGTTGCCCGAGCGCGTGAGTGACGCGCTGCCGACCGACACCGACCTGGTGCTGGTGTGGGGCGAAGGCTTCGACAGTGCGCTGGTGCCGAGTGGGGCGACGGTGATCCGCCTCGACTCGTACGCGCATGTCGCCAACGCGACCGCCGATGTGTTCATTCCAATCAGCGTGCAGACCGAGCGCAGCGGGCATTACACCAACTTCAATGGCGTGGTCACGCCGTTCGAGGCGTGCTTCCCCGTCAAGCCCAGCATCGTGCATGCGGAGGCGCTCTTCACTGCCCTCTCGACTGGGTCGGGCGTATGAACGTGTTCATGCCCGATCTGGTCGTGTCGCTGGTATTCATCACGTATGCGATGCTGGTGCTGCTCAGCTTCGGCGGGCTGCTCACGTGGGTGGAGCGCAAGCAGGCCGCGGTGATGTCGGACCGGATCGGTGCCAACCGCGCCTACATCAAGATCCCGTTCACCAACATCAAGCTGATCTGGCTCGGACTGTTCCATGGCATGGCCGACGGCCTGAAGATGCTCCTCAAGGAAAACTTCAAGCCGAAGACGCACGATGCGTTGGGCTACTTCCTGGCGCCGTTCATCGTATTCGCACCGGTGCTGCTGGTGTTCGCCGTGATCCCGTTCGGGGGTACGCTCGATCCCGCGCAGCTGTTTCCGTCGCTGGCCTCATGGTTCGATGGCCGCACCTACCCACTGCAGATCGCTCAGCTCGACGCCGGCATCCTGATCGTGTTCGCCTTCAGCGGCATCACGATCATCGGCACCATGCTGGCCGGCTGGAGCTCGGGGAACAAGTTCTCGCTCCTGGGTGGACTGCGGGCCGGCTCACAGATGATTTCGTACGAGCTGGTCATGGCCCTCACCATCATGGGCCTGATTCTCGTGTACGGCACCGTCGACCTGGGCGCCATCGTGCGTCAGCAGTCGGGGGTGATGCTGGGCGTGCTCCCCAAGTGGGGCGTGTTCATGCAGCCCTTCGCGGCGTTTCTGTTTCTCACGGCGGCCATCGCCGAGAACAAGCGCATCCCGTTCGATCTGCCCGAGGCAGAGTCGGAGCTGGTGGCGGGCTACTACACCGAATACAGCGCCATGAAGATGGGTCTCTTCATGTTCGCCGAGTTCATTCAGATCGCCATTGTGGGCGCGCTGTTCACCACGCTGTTTCTGGGTGGCTACAACCTGCCCTTCATGAGCGATGCCGGCTTCCTGTTTCCCGGCGGTCATGCAGTAGCGCTCAGCCACGGACTCGTGGTGCCGGTGCAGATGCTCGGCTTCCTGGCCAAAGTCTTCCTGATGTGCGTGGTCCAGATCCAGATCCGCTGGTCACTGCCCCGTTTCCGGTACGACCAAATGCTGGCGTTCGCGTGGAAGATGCTGTTGCCGTTGTCGCTGGCGAATCTGGTAGTGACTTCCGTGGCCATGTGGCTGCTGGAGGGTGGCCAGTGACCACGCCGCCGATCAAGGCTCCCGCGACGCCTGTTGTGCGCACCGTGAAGTACGAGCGCAAGCAGTACTGGAATGAGCCCACCATGACGTGGTGGGAGAAGGCGTACCTGCCGGAAGTGCTGCGCGGACTGGCGATCACGACCGGGATCTTCCTGCGCAACATGGGCCGGTGGATCACCGGCCGTCGTGGCGCCATCACCACGTACTATCCCGAAGAGAAGCGCGCCGATTTTGCGCCGGCGAATCGGGGCAAGCATATCCTCACGCAGCGCCCCGACGGGTCGCCGCAGTGTATCGCCTGCAACATGTGCGCGACGGTGTGCCCGGCGAAGGTGATCGAGATCGAGGCCGGCTTCGACATCAACGATCCGGCGCACCCCAAGTCGCCGATCCGTTTCGAGATCGACTACTCGCGCTGCGTCTTCTGCGGCTTGTGCGTCGAGGCCTGTCCGGAAGATGCCATCCGCATGGAGCCGGACATTCCCGACCTCGTGTCGGGCGATCGGTACAACATGTGGCTCACGATGGATGAGATGCTGACCTGGAATCCGAAGCAGGACGTGCTCAAGCCGTATCCACCGAAGCCGGTCGCCCTGACGGTCAGCGACAGCATTCTGCGAGGACGTTCGTCATCGACACACTGATTCTGGGCCTGATGGGCGCCATCGCGCTCGTTTCGGCCGTGCTCATGCTCGTGATGCGCGAGCCCATGCGCGTCGCGCTGGCGCTGATCACCACCATGGTCATGCTGGGCGGCATCTATGGATTACTGGGCGTGCACTTCATCGCCGCCTTCCAGGTGCTGATCTACGTGGGCGCGGTGATGGTGTTCATGGTGTACGTCATCATGTTGCTCGAAGTGCGCGAAGCGCCCGGCAGTGCGAGGTACTCCCGCTGGCTCGTGCCCGGCGTGATCGCGTTTGCCGCGCTGGTGGGTGTGCTGGGCATCAGTGTGTACCGTGGCAGCGCCGAGGTGCTCACGGTGCCAGGCGCCTCCGCCTTCGGCCTCACGCAGTTCTCCGCGGCGTTCCTCTCGGAGTACTGGCTGGAGTTCGAGCTCACGTCGGTCTTTCTGGTGGCGGCCATCGTGGCCGCCCTGGCCGTGATCAAAGTGAGCCGGAGGGCGCATGGATAAGGTGCAGCTGCTGCTCGTGCTCTCGGGCGCGCTCTTCTCGCTGGGCCTGCTCGGCGTGATCGTGCGCCGCAATGCGCTGGTGATGCTGATGTGCATGGAGCTCATGCTGAACGGCGTGAACCTCAGCCTGGTCACCTTTTCGCAGCAGCGCGGCGATGCCGCGGGCGCGATCCTGGTGCTCCTGGTGTTCGTCGTCGCCACCGCGGAGATCGCGCTGGCCATTCCGATCGTCCTGCTGCTCGTGCGCTTCAAGCGCTCGATGGACATCGATCGTTACGCTGATCTCAAGGGTTGAGCCGCATGCCCCATACGCTGGCGCTCATCGCCCTGCTGCCGCTGGTCGGCTTTCTGTTCAACGGCTTTTTCGCCACCGCGCTCGGTGGCCATCGCGCCAACGAGCGCGCCGCCGGCATAATCGGCTCTGCCTTTCCGCTGGCCGCCTTCGCGCTCACGATCAAGGCGTTCCTCGATCTGCAGGCCGGTGGCTTCGCCCCGATCGTCGAGCCGCTCTATCGGTGGGCGCTCATCGGCACGTCGTCGTTCGAGATCGCCTTCTACTTCGATCGCCTCAGCGCGATCATGACCTTGGTGGTCACGGGTGTCGGATCGGTGATCCACATCTATTCCACCGGCTACATGCACGGCGACAAGAGCTTTGGGCGCTTCTTCGCGTACCTGAATCTCTTCCTGTTCTTCATGCTGCTGCTGGTGCTCGGCCGCTCGATGCTCGTGCTGTTCGTGGGCTGGGAGGGCGTGGGACTCGCCTCGTACCTGCTGATCGGCTTCTGGTTCGACGATCTCACCAATGCGAAGGCCGGCCGCAAGGCGTTCATCACCAACCGTATCGGTGACGCCGGCTTCCTGCTGGGCATGTTCCTGCTGTACCGCGCCTTCGGCACGCTCGACATGGACACGATCAACAGCGCGTTCGTGAGCGGCACCGGCGCCGCGCTGCTGGTACCGGCCAGCCTGGTGGGGCTACTGCTATTCGTGGGCGCCACCGGCAAGTCGGCGCAGATCCCGCTGTACGTGTGGCTCCCCGACGCCATGGCCGGCCCCACGCCGGTATCGGCGCTGATCCACGCCGCCACCATGGTGACGGCGGGTGTGTATCTCACGGCGCGCATGTCGGGCATCTACATGATGGCGCCGGAAGCCTCGCAGGTGATCGCGGTGGTGGGCGTACTCACGGCGTTTTTCGCCGCCACGGTGGCGCTGGTACAGACGGACATCAAGAAGGTGCTCGCCTACTCCACCGTGTCGCAGCTGGGCTTCATGTTCCTGGCGCTCGGTGTCGGTGCCTATGGTGTGGCGATCTTCCACGTGGTCACGCACGCCTTCTTCAAGGCCTGCCTGTTCCTCGGCGCCGGCAGCGTGATTCACGCGCTCGGCGGCGAACAGGACATCCGCAAGATGGGCGGCCTGCGCAGTAAGATCCCACTCACCTTCTGGACCTTCGCCATCGCGACGGCGGCAATCGCCGGTATTCCGGGACTCGCCGGCTTCTTCTCGAAGGACGAAATCCTCTGGTACGCCTTCGCCAGTGCGAAGGGCGGCGCGCCGTGGCTGTGGGGTATGGCCGCGCTGACCGCGCTGATGACGGCGTTCTACATGTTCCGCCTGTTGTGGCTCACCTTCATGGGCGCCTCGCGCATGAGTCACGAGGTAGAGCACCATGTGCACGAATCGCCGTTCTCCATGACGGGCGTGCTGATGTTGCTGGCGCTGTTGTCGGCGGGCGGCGGGTACATCGCCATTCCGCACTTCCTCGAAGCGCAGATCCCACTGCCGCCGATCGTGGAAAGCCTCGAGCACTACGAACACACACTGTTATACGTCTCGATCGTGCTGGCCTTCGCCGGACTCGGGCTCGCGGTGTTCATGTTCGGCGGGCCGGCGTCGCGCCCGGAAAGCATCAAGCGGGCGATGCTGCCGATCCACCGGCTGCTGTCGGGCAAGTATTTCGTGGACGAGCTCTACGAGCGTGTCATCGTGAAGCCGCTGGCCTGGTTCTCCGAGGTGGTGCTGTTGCGTGGCAGTGACAAGATGCTGGACGGCTCGCTGAACGGATTGGCGTCGCTGGCCCAGCGCACCGCGGGTGTGTTGAGCCGAGTACAAACTGGCAGCCTGCACCTCTACGCGTTGCTGGTGCTGGTCGGCATCGTGGGCGCCCTGCTCTGGAGCTGGCGTCATGTCTGAGTTCACGATGGGACCGATGCTGCTGAATCTTGTACTGTGGCTGCCGATCGTTGGCGTGGGGCTGGTGCTACTCTTGGCGCGCGCGAACGACGGCTTGTCGCGCACGATCAGTGCCGCCGTGATGACCGTGCAATTCGCGCTGACCACCGTGCTGTACCTCCAGTTCGATGCGACCGCGGCGGGGCTGCAGTTCGCCACCCAACTGCCATGGATCGCGCAGTGGGGCGTGTCGTACCTGATCGGGCTCGACGGCTTCAACATCCTGCTCGTGCTGCTCACGGCGTTTCTGGGCCCGATCGTGGTGCTGGGCGCGTGGACATCGATTAAGAAGGACGTGCCGCTCTTTCACGTCATGGTGCTGCTGCTGCAGTTCGCCATGATGGGCGCCTTCGTGTCTCAGGATCTCTTCCTGTTCTATCTGTTTTGGGAAGCGATGCTGATTCCGATGTTCCTGATCATCGGCATGTGGGGTGGCGCGCGCCGCGTGTACGCCACGCTCAAGTTCGTGCTGTACACCGCGTTCGGCAGTATTCTCATGCTGGCGGCGGTGATCTACCTCGTGCACTCCATGCAGCAGACCAGCGGTGTGATGTCGTTCGCCTTCGCTGACTTGTATCAGACGCAGCTGCCGCTGTCGGTGCAGACCATTCTGCTGGGCGCCTTCGCGCTGTCATTCGCGATCAAGGTGCCCATGGTGCCACTGCACACGTGGCTCCCCGATGCGCACGTGGAAGCGCCGACGGCGGGCTCGGTGATTCTGGCCGGTGTGCTACTCAAGATGGGCACGTACGGCTTCATGAAGCTTGGCTTCCCGCTCTTCCCCGACGCTGCGCGCGCCTTCACGCCGCTGCTGATGACGCTGGCCGTGATCAGCATCGTGTACGGCGCGTGCCTCGCGTTGGTGCAGACCGACATCAAGAAGATCATCGCCTACTCGTCGATCAGTCACCTGGGCTACGTGATGCTGGGGCTACTCAGTCTCGAGCTGGTGGGCATTCAGGGCGCGATCATTCAGATGGTGAGCCACGGACTCGTGGCGGCCGGGCTGTTCTTGCTGGTGGGCATGATCTACGATCGCTGCCACACGCGCGATCTCGCGGCGTACGGCGGCCTCGCCCGCCTGCTGCCGGTGTACTCGGTGTTCTTCATGGTCTTCACGCTGGCCTCGGTGGGACTGCCCACCACCAGCGGCTTCACCGGTGAATTCCTCGCCCTCATGGGCGCGTTCACCGCCGCGTGGCCGGCGCACCTCGACGGCAACAACCTGCCGCTGGTGCTCGCCTCGGTGGCGGTCACGGGCGTGGTACTGGGCGCGATGTACATGCTGCGCTTCGCCCTGACATTCCTGTTTGGCGACGTGAAAGCGCCGCATCATTCGGCCGAACACCCGTTGCTCGACCTATCGCTGCGCGAGAAGAGCATTCTTGGGCTTCTCACCATCGCCGTGTTCGCGCTTGGCCTCTTCCCGGATGGCGCGTTGCAGAAAACCGAACTGGCGGCCAAGTCGTATCAGTCGTTGGTGACGACGTCGCGGACGCCGGCTGGTTCGGCGGGGGTGACGCCGTGAATGCCGCACTGAATCCGCAAGACGCGCTGATGGCGATGCTCCCCGAGCATCTCCTGCTCGGCGGCATGGTGGTGTTGATCGTGATGGAAGTGATGGGACGTGGATCGCGCTCGGCCTTGTGGGTGGCGCTGGGCGCCGTGGTGGCGTCGTCTGTCGCTGCGTTCGTGTTGTCGAACGCGCAGTACGCCGCGTCCCCGTTTGCCGGTCAGCTGTCGGTCACTCCAGCCATTCTGATGGCCAAGGGTGCGCTGCTCGCGCTCGCCGTGCCGGTGCTGCTGATGTCGCGCACCGAGTTCAGCGACGGCGAGTTCTCCATCCTGCTGCTGTCGTCGCTGTACGGCCTGTGCCTGCTGCCGTCGTCGGACAGCTTCCTGGTGATGTTCCTGGGGCTCGAACTGCTGGCGATGCCGGTGTACGCACTGGTGCTGCTGGCTTTCCGTCGGCCCCAAAGCGCCGAGTCGGCGTTCAAGTACTTGGTGCTCAGCGGTGCCGCGTCGGCCACGTTCCTGATGGGCGTGTCGCTGCTGTACGGCGCCACCGGCTCGATGAGCGTGGATGCCTTCGGCCCGGCATTGGCGTCGGGTGACATCATGACGCGCACGGCGGTGGTACTGGTGCTGCTGGCGCTGTTCCTCAAGGCCGCGGTGGTGCCGTTCCACGCCTGGGCGCCTGATACGTACGAAGGCGCCAGCATCCCGGTGACCGCCTACATGGCCACGCTCACCAAGGGTGCGGTGCTGCTGGCCGCCGTGCGCCTGTTTAGTGGGGCGAATGCGTCGGGCCCGCTGGTCGATCTGCTGCTGGTGCTCCCGCTCATCTCGATCGTGTGGGGCAACTTGGCGGCGATCAAGCAGCAGAGCTTCCGCCGCATGATCGCGTATTCCTCCATCGCGCATGCCGGCTACCTGTTCTACGGGTTTCTGGGTGATGCCGACGGGCGTATGCAGGCGGTGCTCTTCTATGTGATCGCCTACTCGGTGGTGAACCTGCTCGCGTTCGCGGTCATGCCGCAGAATGCCGACGACGAGCAGCGCGATTCGCTCGAGGCGCTCAAGGGGCTGTATCATCGCAAACCGTTCGCGGCCGTCATGATCGCCATTGCGATGCTGTCGCTGGCCGGCTTGCCGCCGTTTCCGGGTTTCGCGGCCAAGTTCCTGATCTTCAAGAACGTCGTGGCGGCGGGTTACACCACCTACGCCGTACTCGGTCTCGTGGGCAGCTACCTCGGCATCTACTTCTACCTGCGCGTGATCCAGCTGCTGTTCATGACCGCGGGTGAAGCGGCACCGACCGAGCAGCATGCCGGCGGTATGGCGCGCGCGGCGGGTGTGCTCTGCCTCGTGGGCACGCTGGTACTGGCCGTGCTGCCGGGGTGGGTGCTGGGCCGGATGTAGATGCTGTATGGTTCAGGGAAGTCGAAAGGCCAGCGCAGTATGTGCGCTGGCCTTTCTTAGTGGGGACCGAACAGTGTTGCCGCGGATTTCACGAAAACTACACGGATTTACCCGCGTGAAGGCCGAAGGATCGTGGTGTGGTGCACGCGCCTATTCGTGCCCTATCCGCGTGATCCGCGGTAAAGCTGTTTACGATTCGTCTCAGTCGCGCCAGTGCGTGACATCCGCCGCCGCGCTACGCGCCTTGGCTTCTGGCGTTTCCAGCGGCTCACCAACCGTGAGCACGGCGATGATACGCTCGCCTTCGGGCACACCACCCGCGGCGCGTGCGGCCGGGTCGTCCATGATCGCGCCGGAACGGATGTGCGTGCCGAGTCCGATGGCGGTGGCCGCGAGACAGATGTTCTGCGTGGCCATCATCGTGGACGCGTAGTCTTCTTCGCGAATTTCGGCGTTCTCGTTGAGCACCATCGCGACCAACAGCATGCACGGCTGGGCACGGTGATCGTCGCTGGTGCTGCGGCGGATCGTCTCGGCCTGGGCTTCGTCGGTGGCCTTCTTGGCCTTGCGGTTGCCCAGCGCCAGACCGTACGCCGCGCGCGCCTCGGGGCCGAGCACGTAGAAGCGCCACGGATTCGTGAGGCGATGGATCGGCGCCAGGACGGCGGCCTGCAGCAGCTGCTCCAGCTCCGCCTGCGTGGGCGTGCGGTCGGTGAACTTACGAATGGAGCGGCGGCCGGAAATGGCGTCGAAAACGTTCATAATTGGCGACGAATAAAGTGTTGGTGACGGCGAACCGGAAAGATTGGCCGTCATTGATACTTTCGCTACGGGTGACGCCGATCAGCCTCCCGTGCCGAACTGGCGCGTGAACTTCAGGAACACCGAGCGTTGCTGTGGTGCGCCGAGGTCGAAGAAGCTGTTCGCCGCGCGCCCGTCATTGAGCACGATGAACAAGCCGGTACCCGCCGTATTCAGCCAGCCGAAGCGCACGTTCGACGAGAAGATCGCCTGCTGGTTGTTGTACTGCGTGAGGGTCTGCACGAAGATGCGCGGCGTGAAGAAGTAGTTCAGGCGCACAGCTTCGAGCGAGCGAATGAAATTGCCCTGCGGCAGTCGCACATCGTTGTAGTCGGCGGTAAACGAGCCGGAGAACGTGGCACCGTGGCGCACCGTAATCGTGCCACTGCCACCGGTGCGACGTCCCGTCCAGAACTGCCCCACATCGAAGCGCCCCGTGGCCGTGATGTTCTCGCTGGGATCGGTGACATAATCCCAGCCAAAAGTGCCCCAGTCGTACTGGCCGGCGGGAAGTACGACGCCGGGTGCGATGGTGAAGGGCGCCTGCAGTCCCTCGTGCGAGATGTTGTACTCCGGACCGAACTTCGTGCTGTTCGCCAGTTCGATCTCGGTGAGGTCGATGTGCCAGTAGCCCGACTGATAGAAGCCGTCGTTGATGCCGTACGCGCTGCGGTAACTCACGTGCGGATTCCACTGACGGAACCACGCCCACTCCGGCTTGCGCACCAGGCGCATGAGCGACACATCGTACGCGCGATAGCCGCCCGGACGGCTCATGAAGCCGACTTCCGGATTGAAGTCCTCACCGATCTGCGCGATGCGCGCGTTGTGATTCCACACGTTGGTCTGATACGCGAGACGCCCGCTGAACGCATTGGCATCGCCGGTGAGATCACGTGTCGTGGTGCGCGCCGCCCAGAAGTCGCCCGTCCAGCGCTGGCCGAGTCCGATGCGGCTGTCCACGGCGAAGGTGCGGTTCACGTCGCCACCGTCCTCGGTGGACATGCGCTGCACTACCATGGCGCCCACGCGCGATCGCGCCGAGAGCTCGCGCGTGGCGCGTCCCACGGTGAAGGACTGTCCCGAGTTCTGCGCATCGGATCCGTCGGTCATCATCTGCAGCAAGCCCACCGTGGTGCCGCCAACACGTCCCGACAGACGACCGCCGCCAAGAATGGACTGCGGCGTGCCGTCGTCGGAAATACCGATGCGGCGCGTGAAGAACAGATCGACCGCCTGCGGCGTACCGGCCGAGAACACGCCCGCGTTCTCGAGGAAGAACGGACGCTTTTCCGGGAAGAAGATGGGGAAGCGTGTGAGATTCACCCGCTGGTCGTCCACTTCCACCTGCGCGAAGTCGGTGTTGACCGTGAGATCGAGCGTGAGCGCCGGCGTGACGCCGTACTTGATTTCACCGCCGAATTCCGTGGGACGCTTGCTGTCCTGCTTGACGCCGCTCGTCCAGCGTTCCTGCGACGAGGTGAGCACATACGGCGTGACCGTGCGAATGCGGCGCACCGGCAATGTGAGGTTGGCCAGCGTACCGGCGATCGACAGACGATACAGGTTGAACTGCCGCGGAATGAAGGCCCAGTACAGCTCCTCGTTCTTGCGGCGGATGTTGCGCGACACGTTCATGCCCCACTCCTGCTCGGCGCTGCCCGACTGATAGCGCAGCGTCGAGAACGGGATCCGGAACTCTGCCGTCCAGCCGAGCGAGTCGACCGTGGTCACCACCGTCCAGCTGGCGTCCCAGTTCACGTTGAAGCCGCCCATACCGCCAGCCTGCATGCGATTCTGTCCGGCCACCTGTGCGCCACCGCCCTCGCCTTCGCGAATCACCTGCCCGTCGTACTCCACGCCCGCGGGGGTCGTGGCGAACACAAAGCCGTTCTGGTTGTCGTGGTACGTGTCGAACACGAAGGCAATGTGATCACTGTTGGCCAGCTGCACGTCGCGGATTTTTTCGCCCGGCACGATCAGCTGCGGCTCGCGGTCGTACATGCGCGCGCCGATGTAGAGATTCACGCCGTCAGTGGCGAGACGCACTTCCGTGCGCTCGGAGGCGGGGACGCCCTCGTTGAGCTCGCGCTGCACAAAATCCCGGATCGGCGTGCCCTGCGACCACATCGCCTCATCGAGCTTGCCGTCGATCGTCGGCGCCGTGGTCACGCGCTGGGTGCTGAACGACGGGCGGGGACGGGCGCGGGCCGCGCGGGCAAACGAGTCGGCCACGGCGGCATCGAGCCGCGCCGGTGTTCCCGCCTTCGGCGTGACCTGCGCGTGAGCCGTCGTGGCGGTCGCGACGAGGGAGGCGGCCGCGACCACGGCCATCAGGGTCACGGACGGACGAAGCACGCGGTTCCGCAGTGCGGAGAGGAGAGGCACGGGATGGGGAGCGACAGGTGAGAAGGGGCAGCATAGGCAATCTAGGACTCTTTACAACGGCGAGCGATGAGTGCCTCTTGAAGCATGTCTATCGACCCCTCTCGCCGTCATTTCCTTACGTTTCTCGCCGGCAGTCCGCTGCTCGCCGCCGCCGGACTTGACGAATCGGTGTTTACCCGCCTGCTGCACGCCAGCGACGGGCCGCGCTCGCGCCTCGACGACAGCGCCCTGCAGCTCGCGCAGCAGATCCGCACCGCCGGCGAGGCCCTCGACGTGTTCGACTTCGAGCCCGTCGCGAAGCAGAACATTCCCGTGGCGCACTGGGGCTATCTGGCCACCGGCACCGACGACGACGCCACCATTCAGGCCAACCGTCAGGGGTTCGACCGCTGGGCCATGCGCCCACGGCGCCTGATCGACGTGAGCCGGCTCGACACCAGCGTGAACTGGTTCGGCACCAAGTACCCCACGCCGATCGTGGTCAATCCGCTGGGCAGCCAGAAGGCGTTCCACGAACTGGGCGAGATCGCCACCGCTCGCGCGGCCAAGACGAAGGACCACCTCATGGTGCTCTCGACCGTGGCCACCACGTCCATCGAAGACGTGATCGAGGCGCGCGGCGGACCGGTGTGGTTTCAGCTGTATCACCAGTCCGACTGGGCGGTCACCAAGCAGATGGTGAAGCGCGTGGAGAAGGCGGGCGCACCGGCGATCGCCTTCACGGTCGACCTGTTGGGCGGCAGCAACCGCGAAACCATGATCCGCGAGGCGCGGAAGGACACCCGCACCTGCACCAAGTGCCATCTGGGCGGCGCGCCACTGCCGGGTGTGAGCGGACGGGTGGACGATCGCGACAACCGCCGCAAGCCGAATCTGGTAGGCTACCAGAAGGCGACGCCGATTCCGGAAGTCGGCACGCCCACCTGGGAGTTCATCGATCGCCTCAAACAGTCCACCGGCATGAAGGTGCTGATCAAGGGCATCGTGACCGCTGAAGACGCCGATCTCGCCGTGCAGCACGGCGTGGACGGCCTGTTCGTCTCCAATCACGGCGGTCGCGCGGAAAACTCGCATCGCGCCACGATCACCTCACTGCCGGAGGTGCTGCTCGGCACCCAACGTCGCATCCCCGTGATCTGCGACGGCGGATTCCGTCGCGGCACCGACGTGTTCAAGGCGATGGCACTGGGCGCCACGTCCATCGGCATCGGCCGCCCCTACATCTGGGGCCTCGGTGCCTTCGGACAGGAAGGTGTGGAAGCGGTGCTTGGCCTGCTGCGCAAGGAATTCGAAGTCGCGATGAAGCAGAGCGGCACCCGCTCACTCGCCGAGATCACGCTCAAGCACATCACGCCGGCATAACGGGACTACGCGATCGCGTTACACGATCGCGCTAGACGATCGCGTAGTTCATCATCATGCCCATGTCCTCATGCACCATGTTGTGGCAGTGCATAAGGAAGCGGCCGCGGTAGCTGTCGAAGGTGGCGGCCACCGACACGCGCTCGCCGGGGTAGACGAGCACCACGTCTTTGAGGCCGCGCTCCCACGGCATGATGCGGGCGCGGCCCCCGACGCGTTCGACGACGCGGAACTGCACTTCGTGCATGTGCACGGGGTGCGGGAACGGGCTGTCGTTCACGAACGTCCACACTTCGGTGTCGCCGAAGCGCACGGTTTCGTCGATGCGCTCCATGTCGAACTCGCGCCCGTTGATGTTGTGCTGCATCATGGCGCTGTTGAACTGGAACGTGCGCGTGCGCGTCGCCGATTTCGGATCGAGTGTGGCAATGCGCGGAAGCGTGCGTGGCTTCCACGCCACCGGCGTGACCGCGCGGTCGACGGTGAACTCCACGAGGTCCATCGCGGCGCCCTGTGCCACGCCGCCGGCGCCCATGCGACCCATGCCCATGCCGCCACCCATCCCGCGGCCCATGCCCATGCCCATGCCGCCCATGCGGGCGGGCGACTCGAACGCCGCCGACATCAGCATCACGCGTGAACCGACCGCGACCT
>CAITQY010000752.1 GCA_903894655.1 uncultured Gemmatimonadota bacterium | reverse complement strand
CTTCGAGAATGCCCGAGCAGCCAGTGACGAACAGGGACGCGGCGGCCAGAACCCCGAGCACCGCATGTCGTGAAATACGGGTCATGGGATCAAAACCTCGTGCGAATCTGGAGACGATATTGACGCGCGGCAGGCTGCGCGAGGAAGCCACTATTGATCGTGAACGAGTCGCCACCGGCGTAGTTCATATTCGGGTCGACGCAATTGCAGCCGTCCCACCACATGAGATTCTGCCCAGAGAGCGACATCGTGGTGCGCTGCGTCCCGAACAGCTTGCTCAGCCCCTCAGGCACCTGCCAAGTGAGGGACACTTCGCGCAGGCGGACATTATCCCGCTTGTCGAAGTGCGTGAGGATGCTGGACCACTGATAGATCGAGTCGGCCCGGAAGGTGCGCTCACCGTTCGTACCAAGCGCTGAGAGGTACTCATCCGATCCACCCTGCCGGATACGGTAGGGACGATCACCGTTGTTGAACCAAGCGCCCCGTTCCATGCTCAGCATGCCGTACAGCGTGAGCGTCTTGTAGCGCAGCGTCTGGGAATACGAGCCGTTGAAGGTCGGGAGTGGCGAACCGAAGAATTCCGGGCTGGCCGATCGGGTGGTCGTCGGGCACCCCCAACTCTGGATCGGCTGGCCGGCGCAGGTGGTGCCGGTGTTCACGACACTGTAGCCATTCGGCTTCTGCCCCCAGACGCCCTGCACGGGATACCCGACTTTGACCGCCGTACCAGCGAGGGTGACCCCCCCGAGATCGGTCACCAGGTTCTTGTTCCCGTCCACGTTGATGTTGGTGCTCCAATCGAAGGTGGGCGTGCTGACGATCAGATACTTGAGCGTCGCTTCCCATCCACGGTTCTCGAGCGCGCCGATATTCACGCGCTGCGCCTGATTGAAGCCCTGCGATGGCGCGAACGGGCGGTTGACGATCGCATCCCGCGTGGTGGAGAAATACCGCGAGGCTTCGAGGCCCAGTCGATCCTGGAAGAGTCCGAGCTCGAAGCCGAATTCCTGTTCCGTCGTCACTTCCGGACGCAGGTCGAGGTTGCCGGGGTTGAGGGGTACGATGCCCGGGACGTCCTTGAAGACCGGCGCCGCCGCGAAGCTCTGGAAGGAGTCAAACGGCCCCGGCATCTTGCCGGCACGGCCCATGGCACTGCGTAGGCGCAGGGCGCTGACGAAGTCGGGAATCAGCTTCCGGTGCTTCGAGAGGTCGTACGAGGCGTCCACCTTCGGGTACTGCTGGAAGCCGAAATCCTTACCGAACGCCGAGTTGCCGTCCATGCGGGCGCCCACGGTCACGAAGAGGCGATCATTCCAGGCAAAGCGGTTCTGCGCGAGTAGGCCGATGTTGATCGTTTCCGTGAACGCTTCACCACCGTTCGTGACGGCACCGGCCGCCACGGTGGAGACACCAGGACCCGGGAAGTTATTGCCGACGGCAATGTTGAGGCGCTGGCTTTCCCAGAAGCCCTGACCGCCGAAGGAGAGGACGCTGGTGATTCCGAACGGGAGGTTGTAGTTGAGCGTGCTCAGGTAATCGAACGTCGTCGTGCGGTAATTGCGGAGGCCGATGTTGCGCTGGCCATTGGTGACACCGGCCGGACCGAAGGCGCCCGCGTAGGGGAAGAAACGGGACTTCTGCTCATTCACCACGTCCGTCCCGAAGATCAGGCGATGGGTGAAGTTCGGTCGCATGGCGTAGGAGAGCGTCAGTCCGCCGGTCCAGCGGTCCGCGTCGCTCTTCGTCTCCATCGTCTCGATATCGGCGACGGGGACCCACGCCTCGCCATACGGGCGTGCCGCCGTGGCCGTGCGCGGATTGCCATTCATGGCATTCCCAAGGAGTGCCGTCCAGTTGTTGCCGGCCTGCAACTCGTTCACGACGTTGCGTGTGTACGCCGTCTTGACGTCCACCGTCCACTTCGAATTCGGCACGAAGGTGATGTTGGCGCGCAGATTGCCCTTCGTCTGATCGTTGGGCTGGATCGAACCCACTTCTTTGGTGCCGAGCGCGGAGACAAAGAAGGTCGACTTGGACGTGCCGCCCTGCGCGCTGATATCGACGGAGTTGTACGGCCCATTCTGGATCAAGCCGTTCGCGTCGAGCGCCTGGAAGCCATCCGGCCCCTTGAAACGCGGAAATTCCTTGGTGGGGAGGTTGTCCCGGAGGCGGTTGTAGCCGCCACCAAGGCCAAGGTTCCACTGGATCGGTCCTTCGCCGCGTCCCTTCTTGGTGAAGACCTGAATGACCCCGTTGGTGGCTTCGGAGCCGTAGAGCGTGGCCGCGGCGGCACCCTTCAGCACTTCCACCCGCTCGATATCGTTCGGGTTGAGGTCGCTGAGACGATCCGCCGAGGTGCCGCCCGAGAAGGAGCAGCAGGCGGTGGCCGCCATGCCCGTGGACGTCGTCCATTCGGTGCCGCGCGAGTCGACCCGCACGCCATCGATGTACACCACCGGCCGTTGGTTGAGCGAGAACGAGGCAATACCACGGATGCGCAGATCCTGTGAGCCGCCGACACCGCCGCCCACGCCCACCGAGCGCACGCCGGTCATCTTGCCGGCGAGCACCGAGGTGAAGTTGTTCACCGGCATCAGCTCCTGCTGCGCCGACACGTCCATGGTGCCAATCGACGCGCCGATCTTGCGCTTCTCGACCGCGCCACCCGTTCCCGTGACGACCACCTGTGCCAGATCGACCGCCGACACCGACAACGACAGGTTCACCCGCAGTGTGTCGTTGCCTTTCACGGTGATCGGCATCGACTCGGGACGGTAGCCGATGCGCAGCGCGCGGACGGTCTGGCTACCCGCTGGCACGCCGCGAACGAAATAGCGTCCGTCGGCATCCGTGTTGGCCCCGATGGTGGCGTCCCCGAGGAGCGCGACGCGTGCCCCGTTGATGGGTTGGCCTGACGCACGATCGGTCACTCGACCGGTAAGGACACCAGTGGCTTGCGCCGTGAGCAGGGCGGGGGCGAACGCCATGGCAGCTGTCAGCAGCCATGTCCTCGGCCCGCGTCGACCGAAAGAAGGGACGGGAAGCAAGGGAGCTCCTGGGGAGGGGGCTAGGAACGACACACATCAGATCGCCAACGCGTCCATACTCCAGCCCGCCTCGTTACTTGTCAAGCATATATTCAGCGCAGGCCGAACCCCCGCCTGATGGACAGCGTGGCGCGCGGCGCTGTATATCAAGCGTATTCCCTCTCTGAGGCCCCTTGTGATGAGCGTCCGTCTGCGCCGAGTCCTCGCGTGTGCCGCGGCATGGCTTTCGGCGAGCGCCGGTGCGTTGGACGCGCTCCCGGCACAGCCCGCCGCGACCGGGCGTCTGCCGGTCACCGACGCCATGCGCCCGTTCGTGTCCGTCGATGCGCCACTCGTGGCGCTGATCGACGTGACGGTGATCGATGGCACGGGGGCGCCGTCCGCAGCCCATCAGACGGTCCTCGTGCGCGATGGTCGTATCGCCGCGGTGGGTCCAATCGGTGTCATCGTGATCCCCCCGCGCGCGCTGCGCTTGGAGCGTCCGGGGCACACGCTGATTCCCGGACTGGTCGGGCTGCATGAGCACTCGTACTTCGGTGGCGTCAAACGCATCACGCAGATGAGTACCAGCGGCCCCCTGCTGTACCTCGCGCACGGCGTCACCACCGCCATGAGCGCCGGGAGCATGCTCCCATATCAGGAGCGGGCCATGAAGCAGGCCATCGATGCCGGTCGTCTCCCCGGCCCGGATTATCTGATCACCGGCCCGTATCTCGATGGCGCCGCCACGGGCAGCATCAATGCGCGGCCGCTCACCTCGGCCGCGGAAGCCCGGCGCGTGATTGCCTACTGGGCGGCCGAGGGGGCCACCTGGGTCAAGGTGCAGGGGCGCATCTCGCGGGCGATGCTGCGCGAGGTCATTCAGGCCGCGCACGCGCGAGGACTCAAGGTCACGGGGCATCTCTGCTCCGTCACCTTCGCCGAAGCGGCCGAGGCGGGGATCGATGCGCTCCAACATGGTTTCATTACGGCGAGTGACTATGTGCCGGGGAAGCAACCGGATGTCTGTCCGCCGGAGAACATGCGCATTCAGAGTACGATCGATGCCGGGTCGCCCGCCGTGCAGGCGTCCATTCGTCGTCTGGCGAAGAGCGGCACGCCCGTGGTGTCCACGCTCGCCGTGTATGAGAGCTTTTCGCGCGAACGTTTCCGTCTGGACACGGCCGCGATGGCTATGCTCGATCCGGACGTCCGTCGCGAGGTGGAGGCGAACCATGCCGCCCTTGGAACGGATGGTGGCCTCACCGTGAGTCCCGCCCTGCTCACGAACATGATGCGCTGGGAATACGACTTCGTGCAGGCCGGCGGCCTGCTCGGTGCCGGCTCCGACCCATGGGGCACCGGCTTTCTCCCGGGCTTCGGCAATCTCCGCAACTTCGAGATGCTGCGTGAAGCGGGATTCTCGGCCGAGGCGGCGATCCGCATTCTGACGCTCAACGGCGCACGGATTCTCGGTCGTGAGCAGGAGATTGGTGCGATCACCCCCGGACGTCGGGCGGATCTGGTGTTGGTGGAGGGGAATCCGGCGGTCAATCCGCAGGATCTCTATCGCGTGGTCACCGTGTTCCGCGCCGGCGTCGGTTTTGACTCCAAGCGGTTGCGCGATGCGGCACGTGGACTCGTCGGTGTGCGGTAGCCGACCGATGATCCAGTGGCCGCGATGGATCCCGGTGGTGGCGCGTCTTGCGTCGGTGTTCCTGTTGAGCGCCTGTGGTCGCGATGGCGCGGCACCGACCGACCCGGACGATGTCACGCAATGGTCGGGTGATCCGGCCGCGTTCCGCTGGAACCTGCCGGCGGGCGTCTCGGCGCCCGTGGTCCCGCGCGACAATCCGATGTCGGATGCCAAGGTGGAGCTGGGACGTCGGCTGTTCTACGACACCCGGCTGTCGGTCAATGGCGCGTTCTCCTGCGCGTCCTGCCATCGTCAGGAATTCGCGTTCGCCGATGCCAAGAATCTGTCGGTGGGGGCGACCGGTGAGGTGCACCCGCGCAACTCGATCGGCCTGAGCAATGCGGCCTATCAGCTGTCCTTCGGTTGGGCTGCCCCGTCAACGAACAGCTTCGAGCTCCATGCCCTGATTCCGATGTTCGGCGATGCCCCCATTGAGATGGGGCTCAAAGGCCGCGAGTCCCAGGTCGTGAGCGACCTGCAGGGGGTCGCCCTCTACCGGCAGCTCTTCGCCGTGGCCTACGCGGGCGAGTCGTCTCCGATCCGCATCGAGAACGTCGTGCGCAGCATCGCGGCGTTTCAGCGTACGATCCTGTCCTTCAATGCCCCGATCGATCGCTATCGGCGGGGAGACGCCGCGGCACTGTCGGCGGCGGCCGTGCGCGGAATGGCGTTGTTCGAAAGCCGCGGGTGCACGCAATGTCACGCGGGGGCGGACTTCACCCTGGCAACGGTTCCGGGGAGGGCCGCCGAGGCCTTCGCCAACACCGGTTTGTACAACATTGGCGGGACGGGAACGTACCCCGCGCGTAATCGCGGGCTGATGGAAGTCACCGGCAGCGCGATGGACATGGGACGGATGAAGATTCCCTCGCTCCGCAACGTGGCGCTGACCTTCCCGTATGGTCACGACGGCAGTGTCGGCTCACTGGACGCCATGCTCGAGAATTACGCGCGGGGCGGGCGATTGATGCAGACGGGCCCGAATGCCGGTGATGGCCGCGACAACCCGTACAAGGATTCCCGCCTGCGGGCCTTTGCCCTGCCACCGGGGGACAAGGCCGACCTCCTGGCCTTTCTTCAGGCACTCACGGACTCCGCCTTTGTCACCAACACGACGTTGGCCAATCCCTGGCGCTGATCGTTGTCGATTTCCGCAGGAGTGGTACGTGCGGAACCCCCACCGCCGCTTACAGCCGCACCGCCCGCCCCACGCCCTGCTCGCGCGCTCGCCGGTACACGAGCGCGGCCACGACCAGGTCTTCCATCGCGTGCCCCATCGACTTGTACGCCGTGAGTTCCGCGGGTGACGTGCGCCCCGGCGCGCGGCCCGTGAGCAGCTCCCCCAACTCCGTGCCCAGTGCCGGATCGAGCCCCGCCAGTTCGGCGCACCCGCCCGGCGGCGGATCGAACGAGACGCGGGACTCGACGGCGAGCCGTGCCCGCCGCACGACCTCGGGCGGCAACTCGCCACCGGGAGGCGCGTAGCCCACCGAGGTCACGTGGGCCCCGGGTGCCAGCCACTCCGCCTCGATGACCGGTGTGTCCGACGTGGTGCACAGGCACACGATGTCGGCGTCGCGCACAGCCTCGCGGACCGATGTGATGGCGTGCGCACGCGCGTCGGTGGCCGCCAGCGCCTCGGCGTCCGCGTGGCGGCGGGACACGACGCGGATCTCGGTGATCCCGCGCACGCGCGGAAGCAGCTGCAGATGCGCCAGTCCCTGCACGCCCGCCCCGACGATCGCGAGAACGCGGGCGTCGGCGCGGGCGAGGCATCGGGCGGAGAGCGCGGCGCCGCCGGCGGTGCGCATCGCGGTGATGTGCGAGCCGTCCATGATCGCCAGCGGTGTGCCGGTCGCCGCATCCACCAGCGCGATCACCCCCTGAATCGTCGGGATCCCGCGGTCACGGTTGCCGGGAAAGGTCGAGACGAGCTTCACCGCCATCGGATGGCCGTCGATCCACGCCGGCTTCACGAGCAGATGACCGGTGCCCGCGGCGCCCAGCTCGCTCCGCGTTGGTGCCTGTACCTGGCCGGCGCTGAGCGCGATGAAGCCGTCCGCGAGCGCTGTGAGCACCGCGTCCGGGTCGAGCAGCGCCTGCACCTCCTCCTGGTTCAACAGCAGTAGCTCCATGGCGCTATTTCCTGAAGGCGGCGCGCAGCATCACCGTCGACGCGTACACGATCACGGCGATCACGAGCCACTTCAGTAGGTCCAGCGGCAGCTCCTTCACCACGAAGGCGGCGATCGGTACGGACGCGAGCCCGGCGATCGCGATGATGAGGCTGACCTTCCGGTCATAGGCGCCCGCAGCAATGAAGCGCACCGAGGCGGGCGGCATCAGAAACGCGCACGAGCCCATCATGATGGGAAAGGCGACCCGTGGCGACATGCCCAGCGCGAACACCAGGGCCATGCAGGGCGCGTAGAGGCCCACGCCGGCTGTCATCAGCGCACCGAGCAGCGCGTTCACCACGACGGCGATCACGAGCGACGCACCCACGAGGCCGATCGCGTCGCCACCGCCCTGAATCCAATCGAGACTCCGCGCCACCATGAACAGCGCGGTGATGAGCAGCGCGAAGCCCATCGTCATCCGGATCCGCCGCTCGTCGAGCCGTGCCACTACGCCGGCCCCGGCCACCGCGCCCACGGCGGCCGCCAGCAGCAGCAGCACCAGCGTGAGTGGATCGACCTCGATGATGGTGATGAAGATGAGCGCCTGCAGCAGCACCGCCGGCGTGTTGGCCACGTTCAGCGT
>CAITQY010000751.1 GCA_903894655.1 uncultured Gemmatimonadota bacterium | reverse complement strand
TCATCGCCAGCGAGAATTTCGTGTCGCCGGCGGTCATGGAAGCGGTCGGCTCGACGCTCACCAACAAGTACGCCGAAGGGTTGCCGGGTAAGCGCTATTACGGCGGCTGCGAAGTCGTCGACAAGATCGAGCAGCTGGCGATCGACCGGCTCAAGCAGCTGTTCGGGGCCGATCACGCCAACGTGCAGCCGCACAGCGGTGCGTCGGCCAACGCCGCGGTGTTCCTCGCCTTTCTCAAGCCGGGCGACACGTTCCTCGGCATGGATCTCTCGCAGGGCGGACATCTCACGCACGGCTCGCCGGTGAACTTCTCCGGGCTGCTGTACAACGCGGTGTCGTACGGCGTAACCGAAGACGGCATCATCGACTACGAGCAGATGAGGGCGCAGGCGCGTGCGCACAAGCCGAAGATGATCATCGCCGGCTACAGTGCGTACTCGCGCACCATCGACTGGCAGGCGTTCGCCGATGTCGCGAAGGAAGTGGGCGCCATCTTCATGGTCGACATGGCGCACTTCGCCGGGCTCGCCGCGACGGGCGTGTATCCGTCGCCGGTGCCGTTCGCCGATGTGGTCACCAGCACGACGCACAAGACGCTGCGCGGTCCGCGCGGCGGCATCATTCTCTGCAAGGCCGAACACGCCAAGGCGATCGACAAGGCGATGTTCCCCGGCATGCAGGGTGGTCCGCTGGAGCACGTGATCGCCGGTAAGGCGGTCGCGTTCCACGAGGCGCTGCAGCCGTCGTTCACGACGTACTGTCGTCAGGTCGTGGACAATGCGCAGGTGCTGGCCACGGCCATGACGGCGCGCGGTTATCACATTGTGTCCGGCGGCACCGACAACCACCTCATGCTCGTCGATCTGCGCAGCAAGGGGCTCACCGGTAAGGTGGCGGAGAAGGTGCTCGATGAAGCCGGGATCACGGTGAACAAGAACACCGTGCCCAAGGAGACGCAGTCTCCGTTCGTGACGAGCGGTATCCGTATCGGCACGCCGGCGGTGACCACGCGTGGCATGGGCGCCGACGCGATGCGCGAGATCGCCGCGCTGATCGATCGCGTGCTGTCGGCGCCGGACGATCGCGACACGATCGCGGCAGTGAAGGCCGAGGTGAAGGCGCTGGCCGATGCGTATCCGCTGTACCGGGCGGTGGCGCGGGTGTAAGGACCGTCCGCCGCGCCGTTCGCAAGGAGTTGTCAGGTGCTGCCCGGGCCTCCAGTATTGTTGCACTGGAGGCCCGCTGCATTCCGGCCGTTCGCGTGGTGCATCCGTTGCACCGCGCGACGGCCACGCGTCCAGCGCACAGGTACGATATAGCCACGATCAGGAGCAGCAGCAGTGACCGAGTTGGCGTTCCGTGAAGGCATCATGGATCAGATCCGTCTGCGCGAGCCGCGCTTTGACGAACGCGCATATCTGTTCGTGCTCGCGTCGCTCGAACATTGTCAGGCGCGACTGACCGAGCGCCGCCACATCACCGGTCCCGAGCTGGCGCACTCCTGCCGCGAACTCGCCTTGCAGCGCTTCGGTGTCATGGCAGGACTCGTCCTCGAGCACTGGGGCCTCAAGGCCACGCGCGACATCGGCGACATCGTCTTCACGATGGTCGACATGGGCCTGCTGATCAGTCAGCCGCAGGACTCGCGCGTCGATAGTTAGATCGGGTAGGCCCAGCGCCGTCATTCGCACACTGCCCTTGGCTTCTGCGCCGTAATGCTTCGCGGCCCCGATATT
>CAITQY010000750.1 GCA_903894655.1 uncultured Gemmatimonadota bacterium | reverse complement strand
GTCGACTTGCAGCCCGACAGTATCCAGCCGGCCGGCGATTCCATCGTCAACCTCGTGGTGCGCCTGGTGGAAGGTGATCGCTGGGCGGCGCGTGGTGGGCTCGGATGGGCCACGCTCGATTGTTTCCGCATGCAGGGCTCGATCACCGATCGGGACTTCTTGCCCTTCGCACAGCGGCTGGAACTCACCGGCCGGGTCAGCAAGATCGGTATCGGTGATCCGCTCGACGGCGCGCCGAATCTCTGCCAAGGGCAGGCCAAGAGCGATCCCTACAGCCGCACGCTGAACTACTACGCGTCGATGACCGTGCGGCAGCCGGTTCGGGCGAATCAAGCGCGCGTGCCGTCGCTCACGCTGTTCAGCTCCACCCTCTCCGAGTACAAGGCGTTCCTGCGTCGCACGCCGATCGGCGGCGCGCTGTCGGTGACGGATCCGTTCCCGATCCTGCGCGTGCCGAGCACGTTGTTGTATCAGGTGGAGCTGGGGCGCACGGACGCAGAGCCCGCGTTCTTCTGTGCCGTGTTCAACGCCTGTGACAATGAGTCACGCACCTTTCTCCAACGCAATAATCGCCTGGCGGCGCTCGAATATTCGGTGGTACGCGCGCGGGTGAATGATCCGCTGCGACCCACCGGCGGCAGTACGGTCCGGCTCAACGTGCGGCACGCCAGCACGCTGATCGGCTCCGACCGGTCACAGCAGTTCAACCGCGGCACCGGTGACGTGTCGTGGTATCGTGCGCTGCGTGGAGGCGCGACGCTGACCACACACCTGCGCGGCGGCGTGGTGTACGGCGGTGGGACGACGCCGAGAACGGGCGGGTTCATTCCGCCGCAGGAGCGGTTGTATGCGGGCGGTCCGACCACCGTGCGCGGCTTTCGGCAGAATGAACTGGGGCCGGCGGTGTACATCGTCAGCCGCTTCGACACCGTCCGTGCGAACGGCCAGACGTTCTATCGGGCCGACTCCACCGCGATCACCGAGCGCGTCGTGCCGACGGGTGGCAACACGCTCATCGTGGCCAACGTCGAAGCCCAGTTCCCGAGCCCGCTCGCGCCAAAGCTGTTACAGATTGCGGTATTCGCCGACGCGGGCAAGCTGTGGAATCGCGGCACGACATCGCCGGCGGCCACGTTGCGCGATGAAGGGCCGTCGGTGAAGATCACGCCCGGCATGGGCATTCGCATTGCCTCGCCGTTTGGCGCCATTCGCATCGACCTCGGTTACAACGGCTATCGCCTGCCCGCGGGCGCGGCATACTACAACGCGCCGCTGCAGGCCGGCATCGCGCCGCTGTACTGCGTGAGTCCCGGCAACGGGCTGTCGGTGAGTGCGTCGGGCACGAATGGCGCGCCGCCAGCGCAGGAAGCGGGCGGTTGTTCCAACAGCTTCCGCCCCACGCGGGGCGCCGGCTTTCTGCGGCGCCTCAATCCGAGCATCTGGATCGGGCAAGCGTTTTGATGCGCGACGATCCGGTCGACCTCACGCCAGACGAGGGCGCGCGGGCAGGCGCCGCGCCGCCGTTCGCGCCGCGCGGGCCGCGCCGTATCAGGCGCCGGACGGTGGTGCTGGCTACCGCCGCGGTACTGCTCTCCACGGTGGCGCTGATCGTGGGTGGCGTGGCCGCGCTCACGCAAACCGATCGCGGGCGCGCCGTGATCCTGCGCGCGTTGGTGCCCGTCATCTCGACGGCGATTCCGGGCAAGCTCTACGTGGGCAAGGTGAGCGGGACGTTGTTCACCGACATCACGATCGACTCGATCGACATTCGCAGTCCCGACGGCACGCCGTTTCTGACGAGCGGCCCCATTCGCGCCACCTACGACCCGCGCGACCTGCTGGATCGTCGCATCGTGGTGAAGTCGCTCGAGGTGACGCGGCCGTCGATCACCATGATCGACTACGGGAACGACGATTGGAATTGGAAGCGCGCGCTGCGCCGTAAGCGAGCGCTCGCCACGCCGTCGACGAGCCGCTTCGGCGAGTACCTCGTGATCGATACGGCCACCATCCGCGAACTCACCTTCACCACGCGGCAGCCCTGGGTCTTGTCCGACACGCTCAAAGGGGCCAAGCGCGACAGCGCGCTCGCCTTCAATCTCACGCGGCTCGACGGCGAAGTGCGTCGTGACGGCGATCATTTCGTGCGCGTGTACCGCTTCGTGCGGGGGAGCATCGCCCTCGGTCGCTCTCGCATCGCCAATCCGGATTCGG
>CAITQY010000749.1 GCA_903894655.1 uncultured Gemmatimonadota bacterium | reverse complement strand
GGTCCGTCGAGCCTCCCGGCTGATCACCGGGAACAGCTGGCGGGCTACGTCGGAGGCGGTTCGGTCATCGAGTGCATCACGCTCGGCGACGATCAGACCGATAGCCCGTTTGGCGAACGTGAGTTCCCTGACAGCGATGGGTACCGTAACGCCGGCGGAGCCGAGCCAGGTGAGGTCCGCCCGGTCCGGGGTGCGCAGCAACTGGCCGAGGTAGATCGATGCCCGTCGGCTCCGTTCGCGCTGCGCGCGCCACTCCGCCCACATCCCCATTGGCGGCGTCAGCCCTGCAAAATCGGCAACGCGCCCGGGAGAGCGGGCACGGCCTCGTAGCGCGGAAGCCCCACCCGATCCCGTACCGTCGCTTCGTCGGTGAGGAGATCACTGAGCTTTACCCCTTCAAGCACCTCGTCAATCCGCTGCTGCAGGAGCAACCACACGGGGCGGATGCTGCAGTTCTCGGCTTCGGCACATCGGTCAGCGTCAACCGGGTGGCTCACGCAGTGCAGATCAAACGTGGTGAGTTCCGAGGCCTGAATGACGTCTCGGACAGAGATCTTCTCCGGCGGCCGGGCCAGCGCATACCCACCGCGCGCCCCGCGTGTGCTATCGACGATACCGGCGCGCCGCATACGCAGCAGGATCTGCTCGACGTAATCACCGGGCAGTCGCTCGCGCGCGGCCACATCCCGCCCAGTGACTGGGCCAGTTCCCGCGCGTTTCGCGAGATGCAAGGCACAAATGAGTCCGTATTCCGCCCACGTCGTAATGCGCATGCGTCGAGTCTATGGCTCACAGGTCGCGCGGACAAGTTCTCGGGCGGAAAAGCCGAGGGAGGCGCGGTCAGCCGCCGGCGACGGATCAGGGAAACCGAACGATGGTGTCGACGGTCGAGACGATGTGCAGCAAGCTCGAAGAGTCGGGTCGCGCTTCCTGCGTGCGCCAGCGAATCAGCGTCGCAGAGCGCAAAGCGCTTGGCGAGGCGAGCAACGCGGCGAGCCCGGACGCGGGGACTTGGAATGCACCATCGTCCTTGAGCGCGCAGTAAATCTGCTCATTCTGCACGGTTGCGGTGGGCGTCGCCCCATACCGAACCGAAAGGATGATCGCGGCCGTGGGATCGTTGGTGGCGTTCCAGGTGACATCGAGGGGCTGCCCAGCGGCCGGAAGGACGAGTGCTCCGGAACGGATCGGCTCGGCAAGCTTGACGCTGATGGTCGACGCCGGGAATGCACCGGCGACCCCGGGCACGGTCAAGGTGGCGTTATCGCCCGCCGCATAACTGAGGAGCGCGCCAGTGGCAGGCTCGTAGCGTGAGAGGGCCGTCGAGAACGGCATCGCGATATTGGCACCGGCAACGCTGAGCGCCAGGCTTTCGCCGACCTTGAGAGAGCCGGTCGCGCCGCCCGTGGTCGTGTCGATCGGGGCGTACGCGCACTGATCTCCCTGCTGCAATGCACTGTTCGGCGCGGTCGCCGCGAGTCCCTGAAAGAACACCGCGTTAATCGTCGCGGTGGCCCGCCCCGCCGGGGCGTTCTTCCCGGTGATGGTGACGGCCCCGTAGCTGGTGAGTTTGGCGTCGTTCTCCGTGACGTTCGAGCAGGCCGTGAGCGCGACGACACCGAGCAGTACAGCGATGCGCGGGCGAAATCTGTCAGACGATGGCGATGACATGCGAAGACCGGTAGGAGAGGGCGACGCTCAAGCGCCGAGAGGCCGGGCGGCACCGCGCAGAAATGGATTGGACGCCAACTCGCGTCCGATCGTTGTAGAAACACCGTGACCGGGAAATACCCGAGTCTCGGGGCTCAGCGTCGCCATTCTCATCAATGACTGGTGCATCGCCGACGGGTCGCACAACGGCAGGTCGGTCCGGCCGATCGAGCCGGCGAAGAGCACATCGCCGGAAAAACAGAGCCCGTGACCGATGAAGGCGACGTGCCCCGGCGCGTGCCCCGGCAGATGCCACACGTCGAAGTGGTACTCGCCGAGTTGCATGCGATCGCCTTCGGCGAGTTCACGATCGGCAGGCGGCGGGTTGTCAATCACCACGTCCCACCTCGCGGCGTTACTGGCCGCATTCGCATAGAAGAAGGCATCGGCTGGATGCACCCATATCGGCACGGGACGCGCGGCGATGACGCCGGCGACGCCGCCCACGTGATCGAAGTGCGCGTGGGTGAGCCAGATGGCGTCGAGGGTACAGCCGGTGGCGTCCACGGCCGCCAGCAGGACTTCCGACTCATCACCCGGATCGACGAGTACGGCCTTCCCACTCACCGTATCGGCCAGCAGCCAGCAGTTCTCTTGCAGCGGACCGACGGTGAGTTGCTGGAGCGTGAGCGTGCTCACTGGTCGGTCGAATCGGGAGTGACAGGGACGGGCGCCTCCGCCGTTTCCAGCACGGGCGACTCGCCGATGCCATGATGGGCAAGCCAGCGTTCGGCCTCGAGCGCGGCCATGCACCCCGTGCCCGCCGAGGTAATGGCCTGGCGATAATAGTCGTCGATGACATCGCCCGCGGCGAAAACGCCGGGCACATTCGTCTCCGTGCGCCAAGACGTGACCTTGAGATAGCCGTGCTCCGTCGTATCGAGCTGCCCCTGCAGGAACTTGGTATTTGGCGTATGGCCGATGGCGACGAAGAGTCCGCCGACGTCGATCTTACTCACGGCCCCCGATTCGGTATCGGTGAGTTGCAGACCGGTGATGAACTCATCGCCGAGCACGTCGGTGACCTGCGCGTTCCAGATCACGCGCACCTTCGGATGCTCGAGCACGCGATTGGCCATGACCTTCGAGGCGCGAAAGCTGCCTCGACGATGGATCACCACCACTTCGCTGGCAAACTTGGTGAGGTACATGGCCTCTTCCATCGCGGTGTCGCCACCGCCGACGACGGCGAGACGCTTGTGGCGATAGAATGGCATGGCGCCGTCACAGACGGCACAGGCGGAGACGCCGCCGCCCGATACGGCCAGACGCATCTCGTTGTCGAGGCCGATCCACTTCGCCGCGGCGCCCGTCGCGATGACGACAGTGTGGGCCGTGATCGGCGCAGAATAATTTGGCACAATGCCGAATGGTTTCGCCGTGAGATGCACCTGCTTCACGAGTTCGGAGACGACGCGCGCACCGTGGTGCACGGCCTGCGCTCGCATCCGGTCCATGAGATCGGGGCCACTGATCGCTTCCGGGAAACCGGGGAAGTTCTCGACATCCGTGGTCAGCATGAGCTGCCCGCCGGGCAGCTCGGTTCCCACCGGTTCACCTTCGAAGACGATCGGATTCAGGTTGGCGCGGGCCGCATAGATCGCGGCGGTCCACGCCGCAGGACCGGAGCCGATGATGACGATGTTTTCGGTACGGGAATCTGACATGTCGACGAAGAGAGAAAGAGAACTCAATCGATCGCCAGCACGCCCAGCGCGCCGTGACAGTGCGAGACTGTCCCGACGAGCACAGCACAGGGTCCGGAAGCGCCCCATGCGGCGAGTTGCCGATCAGCGTCCGCGATGGTTGCGGCGTCGATCATTCCGACGCCGTACGTGCGGTGACTGCAATGAAAGATAACGGGACCGAGCAACGACGGGTTGTCCTCGACGTACCGTCGCATCATCGGCGGCATGCTCCAGTCGCGGGCCCCGCGTGTGTGGGGGCAGCGCGCCGGTTCAATGCAATTCACGGGGCACATCCATGTCGCGAAACTCACATAGTGCCGTCCGTCGGGCGACGCCCGTTCCCACGGCGTGGCCGGCGGCTGTTCGAGGGGGGCGACGCGAATGCTCCTCTCGGGCCAACGTGCCCGCGCCCGCCCGATCAGCCAATCGAGGCAGACGTGGGGCATGAGCGGTGACGGCACCATCGCATCAGTGACGAGGTCCTCGGGACCCTGCCCCAGCCACTGCGCCACGTACGGATCCCAGTCACTGACGACGACCGTCAACGGCAACCCTTCGTAGGAGCCGGCGCGATGCAGGCCACCCACACGGCACGCGGGGTCACGATCAACGACAACGACTTCAGTGGCCTGCAGGGCCCCGCGCTGCACCGCCCGCGTGAGCTGCTGGGCGTACCAGCTGCCGTAACAGCCACCGCCCATGATCACGATGCGTCCGAACGTCAGGGGCGCTGTGCGTTCACCGATCTGCATCGCAGGCACTCACCGACGGAGGTGACGGCCACCATCGACCGGAAGCACGATACCCGTGATGTACGGCGCATCGACGAGAAAGTGGATGGCCTGCGCTACATCGCCCGGCGTTCCGCTGCGCGCCATTGGGACATCGCGCAGGAATCGCTCGATGGCTTCGGGCGATAGCTCGTCAGGCGGGAGGACCAGTCCGGGTGCCACGGCATTGATCCGCAAGCGCGGCGCGAACGCCGACGCCGTGGTGCGGACCAACTGCGTGAGGGCGGATTTCGTGACCTGATGCGGGATCAAATGCGGGAAGATGGATTCGAAGGCGAGATGATCGGACAGCTGTACGATTACGCCACCCTCACGCATCACACGGGCGGCCGCTTGGATGAGGAAGAAGGGTGCGCGCAGGTTGACCGCCGACGTCTGCTCCCACTCGCTTGGCGTGACAGCATCGAACGGATGCATCATCATGACCGATGCCGAGCTCACGACGACATCGAGTGCCCCGAACGCGCGCATCGCGGCGTCGATAAGGCGCGGCGGTGCGTGGACGTCAGCGAGGTCCTCGTGCACCACGTGAATGCGCACGCCGTAGGTGCCCATCAGCTCCTCGGCAAGCGCGGCGGCGGCTGATGATGAATGACCGTGATGCAGCACCACATCGTAGCCGCGCTCGGCAAAACTCCGCACGATCTCGGCGCCGATGCGCCGCGCGCCGCCG
>CAITQY010000748.1 GCA_903894655.1 uncultured Gemmatimonadota bacterium | reverse complement strand
GTCGATCTGGTCAACCGCTCGCGGCACGATCACATCATCACCATCGAAGATCCGATCGAGTTCGTCCATCAGAGCAAGAAATGTCTGATCACGCAACGTCAGGTCGGCGTGCACACGCAATCGTTCAAGAGCGCCCTGCGCGCCGCCCTGCGCGAAGATCCCGACATCATTCTCGTGGGCGAGTTGCGCGATCTGGAGACAATCGCCATTGCATTGGAAACCGCCGAAACCGGCCACCTCGTGTTCGGCACGTTGCACACCTCGACGGCCGCGTCCACGATCAATCGCATCGTCGATCAGTTCCCCGCCGACCGCCAGGATCAGATCCGCGTCATGCTGGCCGAATCGCTCAAGGGTGTGGTGTCGCAGACGCTGTGCAAGAAGATCGGCGGCGGCCGGGTCGCGGCGCGCGAAATCCTGCTCGTGAACAAGGCCGTGAGTTCGATGATCCGCGAAGGCAAGACGGTGCAGATCAACAACATCATCCAAACCCAGAAGAAGCTGGGCATGGAAACGTTGAACGACGCGCTCATGCACCTCGTGAAGAGCAAGACCATCGAAGCGGAGGAAGCGTACGTGAAGTCGGCCGAAAAGAAGGACATGGCCTCCAGACTGCGCGCGCTCGGCTACAACCTGGACGGACTCGCCGCCGAGGAGTAGCGGCGGAGGAACGCCGGCGTCCCCTGTGTCAGGCGATTCACTACAGCCGCACCCGGGAATCGCCGACAGCCGTCGCGCCGCGACCTGATCATGCTTCGGGTCTATGACTACACAGGCTTCCCTCCCGGTCATCATCCAAGGCGGAATGGGCGTCGGCGTGTCGCGCTGGTTGCTCGCACGCGAAGTGTCTCGCCTCGGCCAGCTGGGCGTCGTCTCCGGCACGGCGCTCGATTCCCTGCTCGTGCGACGTCTGCAGGACGGTGATACCGACGGCGAGATGCGTCGCGCCATCGACGCCTTCCCGATCCCCGACGTGGGCGCCGCCGTACTCCGCCGCTATTTCCTGCCCAACGGTCGCGAGTCCGGACAGCCATACAAGTTATTGCCGCTGTACAAGCAGCACGTGAGCGTGGCGCGGCAGCAGCTCACGATGCTCGCCAACTTCGTCGAAGTGTTTCTGGCCAAGCGCGGACACGATGGCGTGGTCGGGATCAATCTGCTCACCAAGCTACAGCTGCCGAATCTCGCGTCGCTGTACGGCGCGATGCTGGCCGGCGTGGACTACGTGCTGATGGGGGCCGGCATTCCGCGCGAGATCCCGCTCGCCCTCGACCGTCTGGCCCTGCACGAGCCGGCCACGCTGCGTTTCGACGTGGACGGGGTGGCCACGGTCGACGCACCGCTGCTCACCTTCGATCCGGTGGCGCACGGCGCCGACGTGACGCGCAACCTCACGCGTCCGCGCTTCCTGGCCATCGTGGCTGCGAATTCCCTGGCCGCCACGCTCGCCAGAAAGGCCTCGGGGCGCGTGGACGGCTTCGTGGTAGAAGGCCCGGCGGCCGGCGGCCACAACGCGCCCGCCCGTGGTGGCGGGGCACTGTCGGCCACGGGCGAGCCGATCTACGGCGAGCGCGACGCGGTCGATCTGGCCAAGATGCGTGACCTTGGCCTCCCGTTCTGGCTGGCCGGCGGCACCGGGTCGCCGCACCAACTGCAGCACGCCCTCGCCGAAGGCGCGGCCGGCATTCAGGTGGGCACACTCTTCGCCTACTGCGACGAGTCGGGCTTCGACAGCGCACTCAAGGCCACCGTGCTCGATCATGCACGGAGGGGCGATCTCGCAATCCGTACCGACCCGCGCACCTCACCCACCGGCTTCCCGTTCAAGGTCGTGTCATGGCCCGGTCATCCGGCCACGCTCGAACGTGAGCGTCGCTGCGATCTGGGCTATCTACGCACCGCGTACTATCGCGACGACGGGCGTGTGGGCTATCGATGCCCTGCTGAACCGGAGCAGGACTACGTCAACAAGGGCGGCCTGCTCGTGGATACGGTCGGTCGGCAGTGTGTCTGCAACGGCCTGATTGCGGCGGTCGGCCTGCCGCAATCACTCGAGACCGACGAGCCGGGGGGCCGCTAAGAACCGGCGCTGATCACGAGCGGTGATGAACTGCTACACATCGGCGCTTTCCTCGGCGATCGCGCGTCGTACACGGCGCGCGACGTGATGGAATACCTGCAGAGCAGCGTAGCCGGCAGCGTGGTGCGCGACGTTGAGATCCTGAACTGCTAGGGGCGCGAAGCGTGAACGGCGCGAAGAATCAACCGCGCGAAGCTTACGGGCGCGAAGAGTAAAATGCGAAAACGGCGAACCGCGCGCTGCGCACTGATTCGCCGTTTCTTCTTCGCGCTTTTTACCTTCGCGCCGTTGATTCTTGGCGCCGTAAACTCTTAGCGCCGTTCATCAGTTCACTTCCGCGCGATTGGTTCCATGCGCATCACCGCTGTCGGCTTCGCTTGTGCGTCATCGATCGAGAAGTAGATGAACCCGTCCGGTCCCTGCTTCACGTCGCGGATGCGTCCCTGCGTGCGCACCAGATTGTCCTCGACGTTGAACACCGTGCCGTCGGTCGTGAGACGCACGATGCGCTGTCCGGAAAGTCCCCCCACGAAGAAGCTGCCCTTCCACGCCGGGAACTTGTCGCCCGTGTAGATCATGAGGCTCGCCGTGGCAATGGAGGGCACCCACAGGTGCTTGGGCTGTTCCATGCCAGCGCGCATCGTCGAGGTGTGAATCGCCGTACCGGTGCGGTAGTTCACACCGAAGCCGATCACTGGCCACCCGTAGTTGAGCCCCTTCTGAATCAGGTTGAGCTCATCGCCGCCCTGCGGTCCGTGCTCGGTGGCCCAGACGTCGCCCGTGGTGGGGTGAATGGCGAGCCCCTGCGGATTGCGATGACCGTAGCTCCAGATCTCGGGCTTCGCCCCCGACGTGCCCACGAACGGATTGTCGGGCGGCACGCGGCCGTCGTCGAACAGGCGAATGACTTTGCCATGATGGTTCGACAGGTCCTGCGCCGGATGCTTCTCGAGATCGCCGGTGGAGGGCACCTGACGCTCGCCGACGGTGACGAACATCATGCCACTCTTGTCGAACGCGATGCGCGAGCCGTAGTGGCCGGGCGCACCCTTGGTGTCGGCGACGAACACATCCTTCACGTCCACCAGCGCATTGTTCTCGAAGCGCCCACGTGCGACCGCCGTGGTGGCGACCCCGACGCCGGTGGGCTTGGAGTAGCTGAGATAGATCAGCTTATTCGTGGCAAAGTTCGGGTGCGCCACGACGTCGAGCAGCCCACCCTGTGCGCGAGCGTCCACCTCCGGCACACCCGTCACCGGCGTGGGCAGCAGCTTGCCGCCGCGCACGATACGGAGACGGCCGGGACGCTCGGTCACGAGCAGGTCGCCGCCCGGGAGGAACGTCATTGCCCACGGCTGCACCAGCCCCTCGGCCACGGTGACGAGGCGGTAATCGTGCACCGACGACTTGTACACGGGTGACTGCGCCGCGGCAGAGAGTGCACACAGCGCGCTCGCGGTAGCCACCGCAGTCGCAAGCAGGAACGTTCGACGTACCATCCGGAGGTCTCCTGGTTGTGGAAGAAGGAATCGGTGGAAGTTATCGCCCCGCGAAGCTCCGCAGCACCCGCACCGTGTTCAGGTGCACCTCGACCGTGTCCCGCACGTCCCGGCCGTAGCCACCAGACATGGTGGCGCACACCGGCACCCCGATCTCACGGCACATTTCCAGCACCAAGGCGTCGCGGCGGTGCAACCCCTCGAAGGTGAGCGTGAGCCGCCCGAGCTTGTCCCCTTCGTGCGGATCGGCACCAGCCAGATAGACTACGAGATCGGGACGCGCCTCGCGCAGTACCGCGGGAAGATGCGCCGCCAACAGGGTGAGATACGCCGCATCACCAGTGCCGTCGTCGAGCTCGACGTCGAGCGTGCCCGGCACCTTGTGAAACGGGAAGTTCTTCGCCCCGTGCATGCTGAACGTGTACACCTGCGGATCACCAGCGAAGCAGGCGTGCGTCCCGTTCCCCTGGTGCACATCGAGATCCACGATCGCCACCCGACGCACGCGCCCATCGCGCTGCAGGCGACGGATCGCCACCGCCACGTCGTTGAAGGTGCAGAACCCTTCGCCACGATCGGGGAAGGCGTGATGCGTGCCACCGGCCAGATTCATCGCCACCCCATGCGTGAGCGCCGACTCGGCGGCTTCGCAGGTGCCCTGCACCACGCGATAGGCGCGCTCCACGAAACTCTCCGACCACGGCAATCCGATCCGCCGCTGTTCGGCGTACGGCAGCGTGCCGTTGGTGATGTGGTCCACGTACTCGCGCGTATGAACCAGCAGCAGATCGTCGAGGGGCACCCGCTGCGGGTCGTGCAGCCGCTCCGGTGGCACCAGTCCCTCGGCCAGCACGCCTTCCCGCAACAGCTCGTACTTGGACATCGGAAACCGATGCCCGTCGGGCAGTTCGATGGCGTATTTCGAGGAGGACCAGAGGTGCAGCATTGGTGAATTCTAGTCGCTGTGTTGGAACCGATCACGCGGAGACGCAGAGAACGCAGAGCTCGCAGAAAATGCCTTTCATGAAAAACACAAAAGCGTGCCACGACCGTTCCGTAGCACGCCTCTGCGTTCTCTGCGCACTCTGCCTCTCTGCGTGATCAGTTCACCGATCCTAGAAAGACACCAAGAATCACCGTCCTGCCTTCTCCAGCTCCGCCGCCATGCGCGTGAAGTACCGCAGCTCCGACCGCTGATCCGACGTGGGTGCGCCGGTGTAGCGCGCCACCGCACCATACAGTCCCGAAATCCGCGCACTCAGCTCACTCGCCTGACGCTTGCCGTCGCGCGTGGCGGCGTCGGTGCCGGTCTTGCCCCGCCACCGCTCGGCGACCGGCGCATGCGACGTGGCCAGGGCGGCAATCTCGCGATGGAACGCCGTCCACGCCGCCCGCTCGGCGCGCGACACGGTGATGCGCGGATCCTCCTTCACGATCACACGCTGTTGCTGCGCCGCGCCACCAACCGACAGCCGCACCGTGTACGTACCCGGCAACACCAGCGGCCCCGGCGTGGTCGCGCTCGGCCCCGCGTCATCGTCTTCACCGCCACCACTGCGGATCGGCAGCTCGGCGTGACGCAGATTCCACACCACGCGATTGATACCGCGCGTGCTGGTGGACTTGAGCGTCTGCACCGCGCGCCCCGCGCTATCGAGCACCGTGAGCTCCACCGACGTACCCGCCTCGCGCACCCAATAATCGATCAGCGCCCCGTTGGCCGGGTTCTCGCCACGGAAGATCATGTCGCCGGTGTGCGGACGCACGTTCGTGGTGCGGATCTGCATCGCCGGCTGCACCGTGAAGAGATGTGCGCTCTTGGCCGCCACTGCCGGCGTGAGCTCCTGCAGCGCGTTGATCTGGTCGAGAATCCAGAGACCGCGTGCATGCGAGCCCAACACCAGCGTGTTGTCGCGCGTCTGAATCGTGATGTCGTTGAACGGCATCATCGGCATGTTGTTGCGCAGCGGCACCCACTGTCCGCCAGCGTCAGGCGAAATGAACACGCCGAACTCCGTGGCGAGGTACAGCAGCTTCGCATTGCGCGGATCTTCGCGCACCGTACGCGCGACCCGGTTGGCGGGAAGCCCTGCGTCGATGCGGCGCCAGGTGGTGCCGAAGTCGCTCGTGGCGTACACGTAGTTCGTGAAGTCGTTGCTGCGGTGATTGTCCACCACCACATATGCCGTACCCGCCGCGTGGCGCGACGCTTCCACGCCAGCGAACCACGAATCCTTCGGCAGCCCCGGGAAACGGCTCTGCACGTCGGTGAACGTGATGCCGCCATCGCGCGACACGCGGAAGCGCCCGTCATCGGTGCCCACGTACAGCACACCCTTCACGCGCGGCGACTCGGCCAGCGCCGTCACCCCCGGGAAGTAGGGCACGCCGTCATCCAGCGACAGCGTATTCTCGCCCGGCTTGCGTCCCATCAGCGGCAACGTCGAGCGATCGACGCCCGTGCTCATATCGCCGAGGTCCTTCCAGGTGCGGCCGCTGTTCACCGACTTGAACAGATGCTGGCCGCCGGCGTACACCGTAGCCGTGTCGTGCGGCGAGATGATGAACGGCGCATCCCAGTTGGCCGGATGCATCGCGTTGCCCAGCACCTGCGTGGCCCCCGGCTTGCCCCACGTTTCCCAGTTGCGACGGCCGGCAATGTGGCCGGTGGAATCACCCGGGCGGATGTCCTGCACTTCCCACGTTTTCGTGTCGTTGCGCTGCAACCCCAGAAACTGAGACGCCGAGTAGACGGTGCGTGCGTTGAGCGGATTCGGCGTGACGTGGAAGCCGTCGCCGCCGCACAAGCGCGAGAAGTGATCGTTCAGCACGCCGCTGGTGTTCCAGCTGGCGCTCGGGCCCATCCAGCAGCCGTTGTCCTGCAAGCCGCCGTAGATGTTGAAGGGCACCGCGTTGTCGGTCGTCACGCGATAGAACTGCGACAGCGGCAGCGACGTGACATACAGGAACTTGTTGCCGCGATCGTAGCTGATGCCGATGCCGCCGTCGTCGAGCTTCACCACGTGACGGCTGTTGGCGGGATTCACCCACACGAAGCGATCGTCGCCATGCGTGGTGGTGCGCGGCGCCATGAACGTCTTGCCGCCGTTGTCGCTGAACGAATAGGCGTTCAGCATGTAGATGCGCTGGTCGTCGTTCGGATCGATGATCACCTGACTCGCGTACATCGGACGGGGATTCCAGTCGCTCATGAACGTCCACGTGGCGCCCGCATCTTCGCTGCGATACACGCCCGCCTTGCGCACGATGTACGCCGTGCTGGCGTTGTAACGCGCGCCCTGCTCGATGCTGACCGTGAGGATTTTCGGATTCTTGCGATACACGCCGATGCCGATGCGGCCGTACTCGCCCTCGGGCAATCCGTGTCCCGTGAGCTTGGTCCACGTCACGCCGGCGTCGATGCTCTTCCAGAGAGCGCTGCCCGGGCCGCCGCCGTCGAATCCATACGCACTGCGGCGACGCTGATACGTGGCGGCGTACAGCACGTTCGGATCGTTCCAGTCCATCGCCACATCAGTCGCGCCGGTTTCGTCGTCCACGGCCAGCGTGCGCGTCCAGCTGCGGCCGCCATCCGTGGTGCGGTACAACCCGCGCTCGCCGCCGGCGCCCCACACGGAGCCCTGCGCCGCCACGTAGGCGATGTTCGGGTCGCTCGGGTGTAGCTGAATGCGGCCGATGTGCATGCTCGTGGCGAGTCCCATGTTCTGCCACGTCTTCCCGCCATCGGTGCTCTTGTAGACGCCGTCACCCCACCCTACGCTCTGGCGGCTGGCGCGCTCGCCGGTGCCCACCCAGAGGATTTGCGGGTTGGGCTGGAACACCGCCACGTCGCCGATGGAGTGCACCGGGGCATCGAAGGTGGACGCCCAGGTCACCCCGTTGTCCTCGGTGCGCCAGAGGCCGCCGGTCGCACCGGCCACGTACCACGTGCCCGGATTGGACTCCACGACGTCCATGTCGACCACGCGGCCGCTCATGGAGGCGGGGCCGATGTTCCGCAGGCGGAGCGCCCCCAGATCAGCCGCCGAAAAGGGCGGCGCCGCCTGGGCGGACGCGACAGTAGGAAGGGCCCACAGCAGGGCCGAAAGCAGGAAACGGGAGGAGCGGACGCGCATAGGGCACCAAGGTCGGCGGGAATCAGATGAACGCCGGAGCAATATGGGGCGTATTGTTGAGGATCGCTGGCCGTTCGGTAGTGCGTCCGGCTCCCTGTTTCACCTGACCAAGGATGCGTCTCGTGTTTCGACCCGCACGTCTTGCTGCAACGGCCGTAGCCCTGCTGGCCGGCGCCGCCGTTGCCCTCCCCGCGCAGAACCGCCCCAGCGCCACCAAGGTGGCACGCCCTCAACGCGCGGTGTGGCCAGATGAGGGTCCCCGCACGTGGGCCCCACGGCCCACCGTGTCGGCGATCACCGCCAACGATCTCCGCACCCGACTCTACCAGTTCGCCGACGACTCCATGCAGGGCCGGCGGATTGGCGAAAAGGGCAACTTCAAGGGGACCGAGTACATCGCCGGTGAGTTCAAGCGCCTCGGCCTCAAGCCGGCCGGCGACAGCGGGAGCTACTTCCAGACGCTCCCCTTCGGCCCCACCCAGTTCGACAGCAGCAGCTCGGCGCTACGCGTCGGTGGTGCCGCGCTGGCGGCCAAGCGCGACTGGATTCCGACCGCGCCGACCGCGCAGAACGGCTTCGGTGGCAAGGCCGAGCTGAACGGCGTGCCGGCGGTATTTGCCGGCGTCTGGGGCGACACCGCCGTCATGCTCGACCCGGCAGCGTTCACGGGCAAGGTGGCCGTGTTCATGGCCGCCCCGGGCGCGGGTGCGTCGGGTGGCGTACGCGGCCCCGCGTCGTTCGTGAGCTGCGCCGACGTGCCCAACAAGTTCGGCGTCACGGCGATTCTCGCCGCGGACAAAATCGCCGCGGCCACCCCGGCCCGTGCGGCGGCCCCCGC
>CAITQY010000747.1 GCA_903894655.1 uncultured Gemmatimonadota bacterium | reverse complement strand
TCCACCCCCGGCGGGACCGGGACACGCTGCTCGTCGAGCACTCGCACCTGGACGTGGGCCAGCGGGCGACCGATCGGCGCTGCTGCCGAGCGCGCAGAATCGGCGGTCCCGTTGCGTGCGAGCTTGTGTCCGGTCGCCCAGACGGTCGTCTCGGTGGGACCGTAGAGATTCCACACGACATCACCGAGATCGACCAACCGGCCCGCGAGTTCATGCGGAATGGCCTCGCCGTGGCTGATAGCAATCCGCACCCGAGGGAAATCGGGTACCGTCGCGAGCGCAACGGACCACACCGTCGGTCCCGTCATCAAGACCGTAACGCCATGTTTGCGGACCTCACTGGCGAGGCGGCGCGGATCGAGCGCCAGACTGCGGTCGTGCAGGATCACGGTGCCGCCCGTGATCAGCGGGAGATACATCTCGGCCACGGAACTGTCGAAGCCCACCGTCGATGTCGCCAGATAACGGTCCGACTGGGTCACGCCGAGAAAATCAACCGCCGACACGAGAAGGTTCACCACATGGCGATGCTCGACCTCGACGCCCTTCGGCATCCCCGTGCTGCCGGACGTGAACAAGATGTAGGCGAGCCGGTGTCCACCCTGCATCGTTGGCTCGGGCGGACGTGGTCCGGCGGGCGCAGCGACGAGTCCGTGGATATCCACGAGCGCGAGATCCTCCGACGTGCCGGCGGCCGTGCTCATGGCCGCCCGGAGCTTTTCCAGCAGCGGCGTGTGCCCGAGCACGAGCTGGCATCCGGCGCCGAGGACGATGCGGCGCGCGCGTTCCGGTGGATCATCCGGGTCCAACGGCACGTAGCATCCACCGGCTTTGAGAACGCCGAGCAGCGTGGCGATGAGATCCACGTTCCGATTCAGAAACACCCCGACCGGCTGCTCGGCCCGCAGCCCGCGAAGGATCAGCGCGTCGGCGATGGCCGAGGCGTGCGCCTCCAGTGTGCCATAGGAGCACGCACCCGATTCATCGATCACTGCCGTCGCGTCCGGGCGCCGTTGCGCCTGGCGCTGGAAGAGCGTGAAGAGATTCTCGTCGAGAGGCTGTGGAGCGTGCGGCGTCATCGTGGCTCCAGTTTCACGGCGAATCCGGGCGCTGGTTCCCAGTGATAGCCGCCGCGCACCTCCGGGCCCTCCGCCAGCTGGGTCACGCGGTAGCCGCGTGCCAGTGCGCGCAGGTACACCATGCCGAGCCGGATGACCACGCTGCCCACCGGGCATTGGTGTTGATCCACTCCGAATGGTGCGTAGCGATCCTTGCCTGGCATCGAGTCCAAGAAACGCCCCGGATCAAAATTGTGCGGCGCGTCGAACGCACTCTCCAGATGATGGGACTCCCAGAGGCAGAGCCGGACGCTGGCATGCTCTGGGAAAAGGAACCCGTCAAACACAAAGTCGCGTTTCACGGTGCGCATCATTCGTTCACTCTGGTCGGTGCGCAGCGTTTCCAGGGCGAAGGCTTCGACCAGCGGCCGCGCCCACTGGCGACCGCTTTCATCCGCCACGATGCGATCGAGTACGGCCGGGTCATCGGTGACATGGCGCGTGAGCCAGCGAAACCAGTTCTTCAGATCGGAGCGGCCCATCTCGGCTTGATAGATCAAATTGCCGAGCAGC
>CAITQY010000746.1 GCA_903894655.1 uncultured Gemmatimonadota bacterium | reverse complement strand
CAGTTGGCCGCGGCTGAAAAGGCCAAGGGCGGCGCGCGGTCGTCTGCCCTGAATACGCTGGCAGCGCAACTCGACAAGGACGCCGCCGGGAGCCCCGAGTCGGTGCGCGTGCAGGCACTCAGTGGTGTCGTGAAGGGCCTCGCGAAGTAGTTCGCGAAGTCGTTCGGCGTAATGAAACGCGGCGGGTCCGATGGAACGGACCCGCCGCGTTTGTTTGGATGTGCAACCGAACCTACGGCACGATGCGCGGCGCCGGCCCGGCGCGATCCACCACCTTCGGCAGTCCCTTCGCGTCCAGCTGTCCATTCAACGGAGCCAGCTCGCTCGCCAGCACGCCGTCGATCGCGGCCAGATGCTGCTTGAGCTGTTCGCGCAGAATCCCGTCCACCTCAACGTGTTGCGTCGTCGGCGTGAAGTCGGAACTCGACATGCCGTTCGCGAGATATCCGATCTTCGAAATCAGCATCGAGCCGAAGCGGACGCCATCCTGCCCCTGACCGGTCTGTCGCAAATCCACCAGCTTCATCTCGACCTCGAGCAGCTTAGCGTCGAGCGCACGGATGGCACGAACGACATCCGCATCCGTCGACAGACGCTGCACTTGCTGCAACTGCAGTCGCACCGACTCCACGCGATGCACCGCCGATCCGGCCTCGTTGAGCTGCTGTTTGATGCCGGCGAGCAGTTTGACCTGCGCCGCAATCTCGGCGTCGGTGCCGCCGCTGTTCGGATCCTTACGGACCTCCAGCGGCTGCGTCTGCGTGGCGCCATCCACGGTCAAACGCACGGCATACATGCCCGGCGGCATGAGGATCGACAGCCGGCTCGTTCCCGGTGCGGTGCGCCCCTGCGGGCCCGCCACGATGTGCTCCGCATACAGCGGGCTGGTCAGCAGCCGCACCTCCATACTCGGCTCGTCGCGCAGATCCCACGCCAGACGATTCACACCAGCCGTGTTCGAACCGCGCAGCGCGCGGACCACCTTGCCGGCCCCATCGAGAATCTCGATCGTGGGCGCGGTCTTGGCCGAGGCCTTCAGGTAGTAGTTGATGCTCGCGCCGTATTCCGGATCGTCGCCGGCCGTGGGATCGTCGTATTGCGTGCTGGGCGCCGTGATGCCGCGATAGCGATACGCTGCGCGGGGCTGGAACAGATACGCGCCCTTCGCGAGCACCGACGCATCCAGCTGCTGCAGCGGCGCGAGATCATCGAGAATCCAGAAGCCGCGTCCGTACGTCGAGATCACGAGGTCGTTGAAGTGCTCCTGCACCACGATGCCCGACACTGGTGCATGCGGCAGGTTGTTCTGCAACGGTAGCCAGTGATCGCCGGCGTCATAGCTCAGGTAGATCGCGTTCTCGGTGCCGAGGTACAGCATGCCGCGACGCGTGGGATCTTCGATGATGACCTTGGCGTAGCTGAGCATGCTCTTCGGAATACCGGTTACGATCTTCGTCCACGCTTTCCCGAAATCCGTGGTGCGATACACGTACGGATCACGATCGTTTTCCTGGTGCGCATCGATCGTGAGATAGGCCGTCGCCGCATCCCACTTGCTGGCCGCGATCGACCGCACCGATCCCCACGCCGGAATGCCCGGCACGTTCGCGGTGAGATTGGTCCACGTGGCGCCGTCGTCACGCGAGAGCTGCACAAGGCCGTCGTTGGTGCCCACCCAGATCACGCCCTTTTGCTTCGGCGACTCCGCGATGCCGTACACCACGCCGGAGTACTCGACGCCGATGTTGTCGGGCGTGAGCCCGCCGGAGCTCGCCATTTTCGAGCGATCGTTGCGCGTGAGATCGGGGCTGATCACCTGCCAGCTGTTCCCGCCGTCGCGCGTGCGATGTACGTGCTGACTGCCGGTGTACACCGTGTTGTGATCGTGCGGCGAAATCAACAGCGGCGCATCCCAGACGAACCGGTACTTGAGCTGCTCGGCAGCGCCGTTGGACTGCTGTGGCCACACCTCGACGTTGCGGAACTGCCGACGATTCTCCTCGAAACGCACCACGATGCCGCCCACCATCCCCGAGCCGGAGGCCGTGCTCCAGATGATGTTCGGATCGATCGGATCGGGCGTCGCCCAGCCGCTTTCGCCACCGCCCACCGAGTGCCACATGCCGCGTGAAATGCCCGCACCACGCCCGCCCTGTACGCGGCTGTTGCTCGGCCCACGGTAGCTCGGCTCGTCCTGCTTGTTGCCGAGCACATTGTACGGAATGTTGTTGTCGACCGTGACGTGGTAGATCTGGGCGT
>CAITQY010000745.1 GCA_903894655.1 uncultured Gemmatimonadota bacterium | reverse complement strand
TGGGGCACGCACGGGCCCTCATCCTCCGCCATTGGCGTTTGTATCCCGGCAGAAAGTGCCGGAATGAGCAAAAAGGACCGGACGGTTGAACGGATATACGCCGGACGTTTTCGCGACTTTGGCGATCACAAGGCACCATAAACCGTTGCCATGAAACAGATTACGTGAAATTCGCAACTCGGCGTGCCTCGTGGCATCAGTCGTGCTTTTACAGGGGGTGAAGCACTCCCTCTGTCCGACTCGATCAACCGATCCATGGCTCACGAAACCCCGCAGGCTCCAGACGGCGCACCCGCTGCGCCCAGCAAAGCAAAACTCCCGATGCTGATCGGCATGGTTGCCGTCGGTCTGGCCGTGGGTGGTGGTACCGGTGCGGCCCTGCTCGGACCGATGGTGGCCAAGAAAATGGGCAAGGTCACGCCGATCGTCGCCGCCGCCGACAGCGCGCACGGCGGGGAGGCCGCCGCGGCCGAAGGCGAGCACGGTGCCCCGGCAGACGGTGGCAAAGAGGGCGGAGCGACCGAGGCCGCGATCCACGTGCTCGACAACATGGTGCTCAACCCGGCCGGCAGCGGTGGCTCGCGCTACCTCCTGCTCACGGTCGCGATCGAAGTGGGCTCGCCCACCACGATCGAGAGCTTCAAGGCGCGTGATGCCGAACTCCGCGACATCGTGCTGACCACACTGGGCACGAAGCCCGTCGAGCAGCTCACCGACATGGCCACGCGCGAGCAGTTCAAGGTCGAAATCATGAAAGCCGTGGATGAGCGCTTCGGCAAAAAGTCGGTGAAGCGCATCTACTTCCCGCAGTTCGTCGTTCAGTAAGTCACGCCGCACCGACCATACGATGAGCTCCGAAACTCTCAGCCAGCACGACATCGACCGCCTCCTCGGCGGTGGCCCGCGTCAGTCGCCCAGCGCGGCGGTGGCCATGGACGTGCAGGTGTACGACTTCCGTCGCCCGCACCGCGTCTCCAAGGAACGGCTGCGCACGCTCGAGGCGATGTACGAACGGCTGGTGAAGGGACTGGAAGGATGGCTCATTTCGCGCGTGCGTGGACAAATGGAAGTCCGCCTGCAAAGCGTCGAACAGTTTTCTTTCGGCGAGTTCACGCTCTCGCTGCCCATGCCCTGCTCGTCGTTCATCTTCGACATTACCGGCACCGGGCAAAAGGGCGTCATCGACGTCGGCCCCGAGTTCAGCACCTACATCATCGATCGTCTGTTCGGTGGCGAGGGCTCAGGCAGTGCGCTCACGCGCGCCTTGACTCCCATCGAGCGGATGGCCGTTCGGTCGGTTGCCGACAAGGTCAGCGGTCTCCTTCAGGAGATCTGGCAGGACCATGTCGCGATGGATCTCAACATCACGGGCTTCGAGTCGTCGCCCGAAATCCTGCAGGTCGTCAACCGCGAAGATCCCGTGCTCGTGGCGAACGTCGAGTTCACCACCGGCAACGTGAGTAGCCTGCTGCTCATCTGCTTGCCGTTCTCGGTCCTCGACAAGTTCTTCACGTCGAGCGGACAGCAGCGCAGCCCATTGCTCACCACGAGTGATCAGGAGCGCGTCATGACGCGTCAGCGCAGTGAGTCGGCGCTTCGCGCGACCAAGGTGCCGCTGACCGCGCGCCTGCCCGACTTTCAGCTCTCGCTGCGTGACATCGCCGGCATCACCGAAGGCACGATCATCCCCACCGGTATTTCAACCGACGCGCGCGTGATCGTGCGCGCCGGTACGCAGGAACGCTTCATCGGCCATCCTGGCCGCGTCAGCGGACATCTCGCGGTGCGCATCCTCGATGCCGTACCCAGCACCACGACCTCAGACCCACGGACGACTTCCGCATGAATCCCGCCGAAATCGACGCGCTCGTTGCCAGTGCGCAGGCCGCCAAGGCGGCCGGCCAGCCCATCTCGTCGCTCATGGACGAATCGGCCGCACCTTCCTCGGCCCCCGTCCGCGCCCCGCAGCTCACCGAGTTCGAACAGACGATGATGAGCACTACGGAAGTGCCGATCGGCGTGCTCCTGGATCTCGCGCTTCCCGTCTCCATCGAACTGGGTCGCACCGCGATGACGGTGCAGGAGATTCTGCGCCTCAGCCGTGGGTCCGTGATCCAGCTCGACCGCCTCGCCGGCGAGCCGATCGACATCTATGTCGGAGACCGACGCTTCGCCGAGGGAGAAGTGGTAGTGCTCGGCGAACACTTCGGCGTGCGCATTACGCGCGTGCTTGCCAATCCGGCGGCCTCCAGCGCTGCGAACGCGGCCTGAGTCCTGACATGCTGACCGCCGCTCTTGCTGTCGTCGCCGCTCTCGCCTTCGTCCTCGGACTGGGCGCCGTCTGCCTCTGGGCGCTCAAGCGCTTCGGAGCCGGCGCCCTCGCGTCAAAGACGCGCGTGCCGCTGGAAGTCGTGCAGCGCATTCCGTTGGGCCCGAAAACCGGGCTCGCCGTGGTGCGCGTTGGAGAACGGGTGATGGCGCTTTCGATCGGTGAAGGGGGCGTACGTCAGCTGTTCGAACTCGATGAAGTCGATCGCCAGCGCGTGATTGCCACGAGCACGCTACCGGTGCCGATGGCATCCAGCGCCGCGGCCTCCGCAGCGTTCGTGATGCCGACGACATTGACCGCCGCGTTGCCCGGCAAGTTCGGCGCGATCTTCCGTCGTTCGCTCAACGCGACGAATGTGCAGATCGCGATGGCGGAGGCCGACCTCGCACGCCAGTCCGCGTTTGTGGCGACGAGCGCGCCGCCGGTGCTCGTGCGACCATTCTCGCCGGCCGAGCCAAGCGAAGTGCCGGCGTTTCTCACCACCGCGGTGACGACGCGCCGCGGTGATGCCATCACCTACGCGCCGAAGATCACCACGCCGCAAGCCGCAACGCAACAGGCCGATCGGGACTTCCG
>CAITQY010000744.1 GCA_903894655.1 uncultured Gemmatimonadota bacterium | reverse complement strand
GGGTACCCGCCGGGGGATACCGACCGGGGGCGGCGTGCCAGGGCACGCCGCCCCTTTCTGTATCGTGGCCGGACTCAGCCCAGCGCCGGACGCTTGGTGTGATGGTCGGTGGAATTCTGGAACTGATGCGCCACCGAGAGAATCAGATCGTCGTTGTACAGGTTGCCGGTGATCACCCCGCAAATCGGCTGCGCCGTATACACGGGAGCGGGTGTTTCCGCATTCGCGCCGCCGCGTCCACCACCGCCGCCGCCAAACTGCGGGACGTCGAACTTGTACGGCAGCACCGCGCAAGGATGCCCGGTCTGCGCATTGGGGCCGACGTCGGCGTTGGGGCCGGCGATGAACAGGTCGAGATCCTTCATGAACTCGCCCCACTGCGCGACCAACAACATGCGACGACGCTGATTCTGCATGAACTCGAAACCGCGTGTGGCGCGGCCGCCCACGAAGCGCGGATTCCAATCGGCCGCCGCCATGGGATTGGCGGCACCCGCCTCGATGCCCTTCGGCAGCGCGGCCACGTTATTGCCGAACGGCGCATTGCCCGTGCGCGGCGCGTCATAGACCGTATTGAGATCGAGACCGATCTCCTTCGCCTTGCGCTGCACGTAGAAGTCGAACGCGGCAGCATACTCCACGTTCAAGCCGCCGCCCTGCATGCCCGCCACCGTGGGGCGCGCGCCGATCGTCTTCGGATTCATGCCCAGCTCGCGAAGCTTGTCCACCAACTCCTTCGGAGCCGCGGGGTCCACACCGATGCGCAACGACGCCAGCTTCAGATTGCGATCGAACTGAAACGGCATGGTGACCGTGCTCGAGTCCTTCGCGTCCACGCCGTGTAGGACGCTGAACACCATGGCGCAGTCTTCGACCGTGCGGCACATCGGTCCCACGCGATCCTGCGACCACGACAGCACCATCCCACCGTGGCGGCTCACGCGCCCATACGTGGGCCGCAACGCGCTGATGCCATTACGCGTGGCCGGCGACACGATCGAGCCTTGCGTTTCGGTGCCGATCGCGAACGCCACACAACCGGCCGCCGTAGCCGACCCCGGTCCTGCCGAGCTCCCACTCGCTCCGATGTTCGTGTTCCACGGATTATTCGTGCGCCCACCGAACCACCAGTCGTTCTGCGCGTACAAACCCGTGGCCAACTTCGCCAGCAACACCGCGCCCGCTTCCCGCAAACGCACCACGACTTCGGAATCGAAGTCGGGAATCTGATCCTTGAAGTCGGCCGAGCCCCACGTGGTGGGCACACCCTTCACGGCAAACAGATCCTTGATGCCATACGGCACACCATGCAGCGGTCCACGATACTTACCGGCCGCGATCTCGGCGTCGGCCGCGTCGGCTTCCGCGCGCGCCTGCGACGCCAGCAACGTGACAACGAAATTCAGCGCGGGATTGAGCTTCTCGATACGCGCGAGATAGATGTCGGTGATCTGTCGCGACGTGATCTTACGCGCCTTGATCAGCGCCGAAATGCGATGCGCCGGCAGGAAGGCGAGATCGTCGGGGTTGGTGGGCACCGCCCCGCTCCACTTCTCGACAGCATGCGGCGTACGCGTGAACGCCGCCGCTCCCTTCTCCCGCACCACCTTTTCCATGAGCGCGCCGGTGCCCCCCGGATACGGCATGAACTGCAGCGCGGGCGCTTCGCCGTTGCCGAGCGGCACCGGCGGCACCTGCGGTGGCTGCGCCGCGCCACTGGCCAGACTGCCCAGGCCGCTCGCTCTCGCCAGCGCACCCTGCGCCCCAGCCGCCTGCGCACCGAAGGTGCTCGCGGCCGCGGCAACCAGTGAGAAGAACATGAACTGACGCCGGTCTACGCCGGTCGCCGATTCATCGTGTTCGGCGTCCGCCAGTTCGGCTTCGGCCTGTTCCAGAAAATCGAGCGGGGTATCCACGCGGGGGCTCCAACGGAGAGAGACAACAGAACGGGACGATCAGCGCGCCCCCCGAATATCTCTCGTGGAACGCGTGGTAGCGAGCTTCGTGGGCTCGCCCGATCCGTCAGTCCTCGATGCTGCCCGGCGGCTGGATGCGGAACACGAATGGCTGCTCGACCAGTTGCGCGACGGCGCGGCCGCGAAGAATGGCTGGACGATACTTCATGTTCACCAAGGCGGTACGCACGGCCGCCACGAAATCGGGGTGTGGCTTGTCCAACACGACCATCGTCGCCGTGTCGACGTGGCCCACCGTATCCACGATGAAGCGGGCATACACGACGCCCTGCACGCCGGCCTTCAAGAGCGCCGGCGGATATTGCGGGCCTTCCGCCGAGGGATCGAGCGCGACGGTGGAATCCACCTCGATTTCGCTGTACGCCTTCTCCGAATCGCTCGACGCATCGGGAAGCTCGAGCGCCTCCCCCGCCACGTCGCCGAGGCTCCCACGTGGAACGGGCGTCTTGCCGTCGGCAGCGGTATTCATCACGGGGATCGACACCGACGTCAGCTGCCCCAGCCCAATAAACTGAATCGACTCCTGCATCGGCGGGGGTGCCGACTGGCGGAGCGGCGCGAGAAAACTCACCGCCTCGTCAACCAACGGCGTGGGGGCGATGCGGTTCAACGCACGGGCGCCCAGGATGGCCACCGCCACGAGCGCGGCGTACAGGCTGACGCCGAGCAGCTCGGCACCTACCACGTGGAGCGTGGTGCGACGGGTTGACTCGAGCAGCGTAAGACGGACTTTGGCCTTGGGCATGTCGCGACCCTCAGGGGGCGAGACGACGGCAGGAACAACGGGCCCCCCTGATCAATGCGGGACGTCTGGCGGGTTGGCAAGGGGGGAACCGCGACGGCGCCGGCCACGGGAACGACGGATCGGCCGATGACCGTTCGATCGGGACATGTCCGCCCTGCAACTTCTCTGGTACAAGCGGGATCTTCGGATTGCCGACCATCGCGCCGCTCGCCGGGGCGGCCGCCGCCGGTCCGATGGTGGCGGTGTACGTACACGAGCCCGAGCAGCAACAGGCTGCCGACCGGGACCTGCGCCATGAGTGTCTGGTGCGCGACGCGCTGGACGAACTCCGTAGGTCGCTGCAGGCACGAGGCGGGCACCTCCTGGAGTTGCACGGAGCGCTGCCCGATGTGTTCGCGGCGCTCCATGCGGCCCTGCCCTTCGCCGCCCTCTGGGCGCACGAGGAAACGTGGAATGCCGTGAGCTATGCGCGCGATCGCCGTGTCCGCGCCTGGGCGAAGCAGACGGGCATCACCATGCACGAATTGCCCAGTAACGGCGTGGTCCGTCGGCTCGCGTCACGGAACGGCTGGGCCGACACGTGGCAACAACGGATGCGCTCGCCGATCGTCCCCACACCCGACCAGATTCTCGCGCCGGCGGAGTCGGTGTCCGACGAAGCCTGGCAGGCCCTGCCCGTCGCCATGCGCACGGCAGCGACACCAGGGATCGCGCCGGCGTGGGCCGATTGGCAACGCACTGGTGAAGCGCGCGCCCACGACATGCTGCACTCGTTTCTCTCGGCGCGTGGCCGGGACTACCGACGGGCGATGTCGAGTCCCAACGAGGCACCGGAATCGTGCAGCCGCATCTCGGTCGCACTGGCCGTCGGCACGATGTCCATCCGTCAGGCGTATCAGGCGGCGCGCCGTCGTGCGCGGGGATTGCGCGAGGAGCACGCAACACGTCGCGACGCAGAGGCGGCGCAGTGGATGCACAGCCTCGTGAGCTTTGCATCGCGACTGCATTGGCACTGCCACTTCATCCAGAAGCTCGAAGACGAGCCGCGCCTCGAGTCCATGCACTACGCCCCGATCTTCGACGGACTGCGGCCGAGCGAGCCGGACCTCGAGCGACTGCAGGCTTGGCGCGACGGACGAACCGGCTACCCGCTGGTGGATGCCTGCATGCGATCACTGCGGGTCACTGGCTGGCTCACGTTCCGCATGCGGGCGATGGTCATGAGCTTCGCCAGCTATCATCTCTGGCTCGACTGGCGACAGACCGGCCCGATCCTCGCCCGCTGGTTCACCGACTACGAGCCGGGGATTCACTGGACGCAGTGTCAGATGCAATCAGGCACGACCGGCATCAACACGATCCGCATCTACAATCCGTACAAGCAGGCCGAGGAGCATGACGCGGCGGGTGTGTTTGTACGACGGTGGGTGCCAGAGCTCTCCGCCCTCTCCGATGCCGACCTCATTCGCCCCGAGCACACGCCGCTCATGATGCAGCAGATGACGGGATGCCTCGTCGGGCGCGACTATCCGGCACCGATCGTTCACCACGAAACCGCCTATGCTTTCGCGCGAGACCGCATGCACGCCATCAAGCTGATGGCACAGCAATCCGGGAGTGCGGCGCGGGTGTACGAGCAGCACGGATCCCGCCGAACGCCGCTGAATTCGCGCACGCGGTAGACGGGCTCACGAGTCGGTGCGGTTGACAGTGCCGAGGCCGGATCGCACACTTCAACAGCTACGGAAAACTCCGTAGTCGCTTCCTCATGCCGGCCCGATGCCCTTGCTCCTGCTGCGGCAATTCCACGCTCGTGTACTGATCGGCACGGCCGTGATGCTCGGGATCACAGTAGCCGCTCCGGGGCGCAGCGCCGCGCAGGGGACCGGTGCGCTGTCGGTGACCGTGACGGCACAGCAGACCGGGGTGTCGCTGCCGTATGCCGTTGTCGCCCTCCCTGAACGCGCCGTCGAGCGCTTCACTGACGCCGGCGGTCGCGCCACAATCGTCGCCCTGCCCTCCGGCAGCTACGAGATCGCCGTGCGTCGCATCGGCTTCGCCCCGTATCGGGGCCGCGTCGTGATCGAAGTCGGCACCATAACCACGGCGGCGATCACGCTGGCGCAGATCCCGGTACAGCTCACCGGCATGATGGTGCGTCCGCGCGAAGTGTGCACGAAGCCCGGTATGCCCGATCGCGCGCGCGATCCCGCCGTGTACGATGTCGTGGAGCTGCTGCGCGAAAACGCCGACCAGTTCCGCTTACTCACCTCGCAGTATCCGTTTCGCTACGCCACGCAGCGCGTCTTCGCGTCGCTCGCCGACAGCGCCGTCTTCGTGCAGGCGGTCGACACGCTGGTGGCCGAGAGCAGGTTGTTGGGTGGGTATCGTCCGGGCCGGGTGGTGCGCGACCAACGCGGCCCCGGCGGTCGCACCGAAACCACGATGGCCATTCCCGGCCTCTCCGATATCGCGGCCCCCTCGTTCCTCGCCAACCATTGTTTTCACTTCGGCGGCATTGTGACCGAGGGCGCCGAAACGTGGGTCCGTCTCGAAGTGCGGGCCGCCGACAAGCTGCGCTCCCCCGATGTCCATGGCACCTTCTTTCTCGACAGCGCCACGGCGCAGCTTCGCCGTATGGAGCTCGAGATGAGTCGCCCCGATCGGCTGCCGCGACGGCTGCAAGGCATTCGCACGGTGGCCGTGGCCACCACCTTCCGGGAGATCACGCCGGGGTTGTCGCTGGTCGATCGGGTCTGCGCCATCAATTGGCAGAAGCCGTTTCAGGGACGCGGCCGGAGTCACCCGGTTGAACTGCAACAGCTCGCCGCCTATCGGTTCGACGCGGCACCGCCCGATGCGCCGATCACGAGCGCCTATGACACGCCGGCGTGGCGTCCACGCACGCAGGTGCCGCTCGGCCTGCTCTGGTGCGATGGGGTGGGTGCGGCCAGCTAACCCAGGAGCATTCCCGATTGCCGGGGTACGAATACTGATCCGTTGGCGACATTCGCGGGCACCCGCGGCATGGGCTATCGTGCACAGTGCCCGCGTCACGATCCCACCACGCAGGCCCCGCCGACCACCGACTCGACCAACACGACCGATGCCGCCTCAATCACGCACCGTCTTTCCCGTGCGACCGTTCGCCGTCATGCTCTCAAGCGCCGTCCTGCTGAGCGCCTGCGCGCGCGCCGGCAGCGGCCCAGGTGGCGGCGTAGGCACCGCGCCCGCGCCGGTCATGGGACCGGTCATGGAGCCAGCCATGCAACCGGTCATGCAGGCCCCCATACAAGTCGCACCGCCCCCCCCCGCCCGGGTATCGTCCGACACTGCGCAGGCGGATTGGCAGCGGTTGGACTACGACACCGACCACGTGATGGGCGTCGGCTCCGAGCGGGCCATGCGTGAACTGCTGGCCACGCGCCAGCCGCAACGGCGGGTCGTGGTGGCCGTAATCGATGGTGGC
>CAITQY010000743.1 GCA_903894655.1 uncultured Gemmatimonadota bacterium | reverse complement strand
GCTGCGACATCTCGTCCTGCATGGTCTGCATGCGCGACTGCATGTCCTTGAACTGCCCCATCATCTTGAACAAATCCATGACTGTTCCCTGAGTCGTTAGTCGAGTAATTCGAGGTCGAGCGCGCGTACGGCGGCTTCGAGCAGCGGGTCTTTCGACGACAGTTGTTCGGTGCGCTGTTGCTGCACGTCGTGCGCGGTCAGGCGCTTGGTGGTGTCGCGCGGGGCGTCGGCCCGGGCGGTGGCGCTGGCGGACGCATTGACCGAGGACACCACGGTGACCCCGGTGACGCCGTCAAAGCACGACTGGAGCGCCGACAGGATATCGGAGCGGGCGCCGTCAGCGGCGCGGGCGAAGGTGTCGTCGGCCGGATCGTAGGTGAGGGCGACGCTGCCGTGGGCCGACACCGACGCCGGGACCAGCCGCGCGACGGCCTGCGCCAGCATGCCGCGTCCGGCCGACTTGATGGCGTCGCTCACACTGCCCCAGCGCGCCTTGAGCTGCTCAACCGAGGGCGGCGGGCCCACCCGAGGGGCGGCGGCGGCGCGCGGTGCGGGGCGCTGCTCGGCCATCTGCGCGGCGGCGGCGGCTTCGGCCACCTGCTGCGTGGCCGACCGCGGCGGTGCCACGTAGCTCGGCGCGGGCGCCGCGATGGCTGGGGCCACGGCCGGTGGTGGTGACGGCGGCATCGCATGGGCCGACGCCACGCGCGGCTCGTGCGCCACACGCCGCGCAGGCGGGTCGTCGTGGCCGCCGGTCCCGAAGCCCTTGATCACTTCTTCGAGTTCCACCGTCCGATCGAGGAGCGCGAAGCGCACGAGCAAGGTTTCGAGCAGCAGCTGCGGCTGTCCGCTGCGGCGATACATCGGCTCGAGTTCAAGCAGGGCGTGCAGCATGCGCAGCAGGTCGCCAGCCGACAGCTGTCCCTTTCGCTCGTGGAGCGCGACGCGCATGCGCTCCGATAGCTCCGGTGGTACGCCGCCGAGCGCAATCGTGAGCTGCGCCCGCAGGATGCGGCCGATTCCCGCCAACAGCAGCATGAGATCCACGCCGCCGTCAGCCTGACGCTGCACGGCACCGAACACGTCGACGGCGCGACGCTGGGCGATGATGTCGAGGAGCAGCAGATACTCTTCTTCGGGCACGAGGCCCAAGGCCGTACGCACGCGCTCGGCGGTGACCTCGGCCGTCTCGCCGAGCGACAGCACCTGGTCCGTGAGCGACAACGCATCACGCAGTCCGCCGTCGGCCGCGCCGGCGATCATGCCCAACGCATCTGGCTCGAACCGAATGCCCTCCTCGGTGAGGACGGCGGCGAGGCGTTCACGGATTTCGGCCGGTCCGATGCGCTTGAGATCGAACCGCTGCAGCCGCGAGATCACCGTGGGGAGGACTTTCTGCGCCTCCGTGGTGGCGAACACGAACACCACGCGCGGGGGTGGCTCCTCGAGCACCTTGAGCAACGCATTCCAGGCATCACGCGACAGCATGTGCGCTTCGTCGATGATGTACACCTTGTAGCGATCATCTCCCGACGGCGCGTACATGGCGCGTTCGCGGAGCTCGCGGGCATCCGCCACGCCGCCATTCGACGCGGCGTCGATCTCCACGACGTCGAGCGACGCACTCCCGCTCCAGATGCGCTGACAGCTGGTGCACCGGCCGCAGGGTTCGCCGGCGGCGGCCATGGCCTCGCTGAACTCAGTGGCGGAGGCGGTCCCCCTTACCCGTCGGGCGTCGGCCAGCTCCTCACAGTTGAGCGCCATGGCCAGCACGCGGGCCAGCGTGGTCTTGCCGGTGCCACGCGGACCGCAGAGCAGATATCCATGCGCGACCCGACCACTGGCGATCGCACCCTTGAGGGTGTTGGCGACATGTGACTGCACCGCCACGGTCGCGAAGTTCCGGGGGCGGTATTTGCGGGCGAGTGCGAGCGACATGCGTCCAATCTACACGGCGGAGCAGCGGGTACCACTTCGCGCCGCCGTCGGTTACCTTCTCCTTGCTCCGGGTCCCGGAGGGCGACAGCCCGCCAAATCCGTCAGGACCCCGAAGGTAGCAGCGGCACGTGGAGTCTGGCGTCGCTTCGTCAGGCCCGGAGCACTGCGCACGGGAGGATTCGCTCGACAGAGCGGACCTCCCGTGCGCTTTTTTGTGCCCGGGAGGCGGCGCTAGGCCAATACGTCGGAGAGGGCCTGCGCGATTTTCGGCCCGTGCTCGGCGATGAGCCCAATCGGTGCATCGAGGTGAGCGACCGCGCGCACCCGACTGTTGTGCCATTTGGATATCCGCACGCCGAGCGCGGCCGCGCGCGCGACGACGTCGTCGGCGCACGGGCGGGGCAAGTCGATCATGACGATGTTGGTGTCAGGCATGACCACGCTGGCTCCTCCCACGCCGTCGACGAGCCGGGCGAGATACGTCGCCGCTTCGTGATCTTCGGCCAGCCGGTCAAAATGGTGTTCAAGGCCATAAAGGGCGCCAGCGGCAAGGATGCCGGTTTGCCGCATGCCGCCACCGAAGCGCTTCCGCGCGCGATGCGCGCGCGTGATGACATCGGCAGGGCCGACAAGACAGGCGCCCACTGGTGCGCCGAGCCCCTTGGAGAACGAGACCATGACGGTGTCGGCACAGGCGGCGAAATCGGCGAGCGCGGTCCCGGTGGCCACGGCCGCATTCCAGAGGCGCGCGCCATCGAGGTGTACCGGCAGGTTCACGCCGCGGGCCACGATGGCGAGCGCGCGCAGCTCGTTGAGCGGCGTGACCGCCCCACCCGCCCCGTTGTGGGTGTTCTCGATGCACACCATCGATGGCTCGACAGCATGGATCGAAGGCGCGCGAATACCGGCGGACAGATCGGCGGCACGGAACACGGAGGTGGCGCCTCGAATCGGGCGCACCTGGACCCCGCAGAGCGCCGCGGTCGCGGCAATCTCCCAGTGGATAATGTGCGCGTCGGCATCGAGGAGAATCTCGGTCCCGGGCGTACTCTGCACCCAGATGGCCGCCTGATTGGCCATCGAGCCGCTCGGAAAGAACAGCGCACGCTCCTTGCCCAGCCGCTCCGCCACCACTGCTTCAAGTCGGCGTGTGGTGGGATCACCGTCGAGTACATCGTCACCGACTTCCGCGTCGGCCATCGCGCGACGCATGGCGGCGGTCGGCCTGGTCACGGTGTCACTGCGCATATCGAGCAACGGAGCGGCGAATTCAGTCACGGGCGTTTGGTGGGAGGGCGTTTCGGCGGCTTGGCGCGGGTCGGCGTAGCGGCGGCGGCGGCGCGAATCGTCTCCTCTGCCTGTCGCAGAGCCGTCAACTCGCTTCGCCGCAGGTCGAACGCCTGCGCCACTTCGCCACCGATCAGAAATAGCAGTGCACCGTAATATGTCCAAAAGACGATCGCGACGAGAGCGGCAATCGTGCCGGTATACAGCGAACTCGGATCGAAGCGCGCGACGACGAACACGAAGAGGTGGCGCGCGATCTCGAACAGGATCGACGCGCTGAGCGCACCAACCGCCGCTGTTCGCATGCTGGGGCGTCGACGCGGCAGTCCCCGATACATCGCGTAGAACAGGATGAAGACGACGGCGAGCGCCATCAGCCGGCCGAGCAGCGCTCCCACGAATCCCATCGCCTCGGTACGCAGTCCCGTTTCCTGCAGCAGCGCGAGACCGCGCGTGGTGGCAAGCTCGATGTACGTGGAGAGGGCCACGTAGACCACGATGGCGACGGTGGCGATGATCGTCGCGATGAAGTCGAATATCTTACCGGCGACGATGCCGCGATTGGTGCCGTCGAAGATCAGCGCGAGAACACTACGCAGTGATCCGAAGAGTCGCGTGGAGAACCAGGCGAAGCCGATGGCCGAGTACGCGGTCACCGCCCCGCGGGTGTTGAGCACGTCGGCGACGAGGCCGCGCAACAATTCGCCGGCCGCGTTCGCGCCACTGGGGAGCAGTCGATCGACGAGTGCGGTGACGGTGGTGGCGGCTTGCGTGGTCTCGCTGCCCAAGAAGAAGGAGAGACCGGAGATCAGCAGTAGCAGGAACGGCAGCAGGGCGAGCAGGACATTGAAGGCCAGCCCGCCCGCCAGAAACAGCACATTGTCCTCCGCGCCTTGATGCCAGACGCGTCGGACAATGTCCCACCAGCTGTCAGCCTTCGCCCGGAGCGCCAGCGGACTCCTCCCCGGAGCTCGAGACCATGTCGTCGGGCGCGCGCGCGTGCTCGGGCGCCTGACGACGACTGTGCTCGCGATACGCGCGGCGGCTGTCGGCGTACGCCCGCTTGCTGTCGGCCACGGCCTGCTCGAGGTCCGCGCGCGCCTGCGCGGCCGCATCGCGGCCAACGGCCACGGCATCGCCCACGGCCTGCACGCGCGAGCTCACAGCATCGCGCGCGCGACCGACCTGCTCGTCGAACCGATCGCGCGTTTGCTCGACCGAGTCGGCCACCGTGTCGCCAAACTCCTCGGTCATGTCTTTCATCTTGCGTCTGGCTCGCCGCGCTTCGTCCTGCAACCGCTGCCGGGTATCGGCGCCACTGGCCGGCGCGAAGAGCAGCGCCGCCCCTGCCCCGATCGCGAGACCGAGCAGAAACGTGCCGATGCCATTCGTGCCCCGCTCACGTTCGATCACAACCACACGGTCATCGTCGGACTCGTCGTACCGGGCCATAGCACACCTCACAAGCATTGATGAGTTGCGTGTCGTGCGTGGTGGGCGCGCCGAGTCGGCG
>CAITQY010000742.1 GCA_903894655.1 uncultured Gemmatimonadota bacterium | reverse complement strand
GCGTCTGATCGACAACAAGCTGTTCGTACACCTGCAGGGAGTGCTCACGCCTGTCGAACAACGGCTCATCGAGTCGCATCGCAACGGTAACGGCAACGGCAACGGAAGTGGAAGTGGAAGTGGAAACGGAAACGGAAACGGCACCGGCACTGGAAGCGGCGACGGCGACGGAAGCGGCGACGGCCGCGGCGCGGAGTTGCTCAAGCAGCTCCGCAGTTACCTAGTGCTCACGGGCCGCCCACTGCTCGAGTCCATGATCGGCGACGTTACCGGCATGAAGCCGGTGAGCGTGCATCACGAATTCAGCACAGTGACGGGAGAGGAAGTGATCGTGTTCACGCTGGCGGCGGCGCCGAACATGCGCGATAGGAAACGCAAGTAGCCGAGCGGCAAGGGACGGCTGCGCGGTGACAACATGCTGGCGTTTTTCCAGTCGGTTGCCGAAGGCTTTCGGCAGATCATCGAGCGGTTGGCGGCGGGGTCTGGATCTCCCTTCAGGCCCCGCCCGCCGACTTCTTCTTTTTGATCGCCGCCGTGCCACCGCACACAACGCACCGAGTGTGCCAGCGGTGGAAAAAAAACTTCATCTGGATCCACCGGCATCCGATACCCCTCTTGCGAGGGGTTGATGTTGTGTGAGTGCCGGCGGGTACTGGCCGGTCGCCCTCACGTATTACCGGGTGCCGAGCGGGCTTTTTCGTCAGCAATTTTAAAGGAACAGGTGGGGCATGGATCGTCTTCGGTATCATGAATCTTCGGAATGGCTCTTATGGTCGGATTGGTTCGTCGTGATGACGATCGTGATGATGCTTCTGCTGGGCCTGATTCGGAACACGAGGGCTGACGAGGGCGTTTTGGTTCAGCCGGAGATGGCATTTTTCGACACGGCGGTGGAGTGCCCACCCGAGGAGTGTGGTCCAGCCTGTTGCGATCCGATTTGCCACGTGCTCGACCCGCTCGGACAGGATCCGCTCTGGTCGGGCCGCGCCGAGGCCCTGCTACTCTGGCGGGACGCGCCGCAGTCGGTGTCGCTCTATAATATCCGCGACGCGGGCACTGGGCTGGCAGCGGGTTCGGCGTTCAACGCGTCGAATCTAGCCAGTGGCATGGCGGCCGGGCCGCGGTTCACGCTCTTTCGTCACACGGGCGACAACGGGGCGATCGAGTTCAACTATTTTCGCGTGCAGAGTTTCACCGCCACAAAGTCGCTGCCCACGGTCAACGCCGGGTACCTGCAAGACGATGCCTTCTTCTGCTGTCCGGTCACGACGCCGTACAACACGGTTACCGGTAGTCTGGCGAGCTCGTTCCAGAGCTTCGAAATCAACCGTCGGTTTCCCACCGACGGCGGCTTCCAGTGGCTGACCGGCTTCCGGTGGGTGGAGTGGAACGACACGTTTGCCCTCTCTTCCGTGCGTGTGGACAACGTGACCGAAACATACAACACCAGCACCGTCAACGACCTCTACGGCTGGCAGCTCGGTGCCGACTCGATCCTGCTCGGCTTGGGAAGCCCCTGGCGGCTCGAGGGGCTCGCCAAGGCCGGCGTGTACTACAATCAAGCGGGGCAGGCATCATCCGCGAGTGACCCGTCGTTCTCTCTGGCGGTGCGCACCGCGAAGCCGGCGACCGCATTCGTCGGTGAAATCGGTTTGACCAGCGTCTATGACGTCACCGACTGGTTCTCCGTCCGGGCCGGTTACGCTGCCTTCTGGCTCGACGGGCTTGCGCTCGCGACCAATCAGGTGGATCAGTGCTCGATCTGCAATTCCCAAAGCGCGGAAGTGCAGGGGCCCACGCATGTCGGCGGCGGCGTGTTTGTGCAAGGCATTACGCTCGGTCTGGAGGCCCGCTGGTAATGTGGCGACTCCACTTTTTGCGAAAACCGCGTCCGATCCATCCGAGCAAACTCAGCGCACCGCCCGCGGCGGCCAGCGCGAAGCCACCCGGTTCGGGTGCCGCGATGAACCTGGCCTCGACAAACGCCAGGTCCCAGCCGCCGTTGATGCCGCAATTGTTGCCTAGGTTGACATTCGCGAAGCGAAACTTGATCGTGCTCGACCCCAGAGGAAAAGCTATGTTCGCCGTTTCACTGCCAGCGAAGTTGCCGGCGTCGAATCCGGCGGTCTCTCCCGTGAACGAGGCACCGCCATTGGCGAGCAGATAGACCGACGGCGTCGACCCAACGCCCGGGACGAACGTCGGCACGGCTACGCTGCCCCAATTGGACGGCGTGACATACGGCTGGAGTAAGGCATCGACCGCCCCGGATTGCTTCCAACTGCTCGGAACGATCGGGAGGAAAGCCGCACCGTCGATGCTGTATGTGATCTGACCGGCGTCTACGGGAAGCGACGAGCCGTTGGCGGGCAAGCGGTAGCGGTGGGCGATCTGCAGGGAGAATGAATCCAACACTGGGTCGGTGATTTGGATCAGCGGGCTCGTTAGGTAGTTGCCCGTGGCGACGGACGTACCGCTGACGGGCGACGAGAGCACGTTCCACGT
>CAITQY010000741.1 GCA_903894655.1 uncultured Gemmatimonadota bacterium | reverse complement strand
GCGCAAAATGGCGGCGACATGGGTCGGATCGAGGTGCGCAAGAATGAGCGCAATCGTTTGTGGGTGTTCGCCGCGCAGCGTATTGCCGAGCTGCTGCGGGTCGGCGCGACGCAGACGACCGAACCGGTCGCTGTCGGCGAGCTGTCCCTGAATGCGTTTGAGAATCTGCTGCGCCTTGGCCGGTCCGAAGGCCGCTTCGAGCACATCCTTCGCGAACTCCACGCCGCCAGAGCTCAAGGAATCGACCCCGAGCGTCAGCTCCAGCCATTCGGCGAGAATGGCATCGGTGACCGCGGGCGGCACGCGATCGAGCTGCGCCATTTCGAGGGCGACAATCTCCGCCTCTTCCGGGTGCAGGCCGGCCGTGACCTTGGCCGCATGCTCCGTGCCGATCGCCATGCACACGATCGCCACTTTCTGGCGGCCGGTGAGCCGATCGGGTGCGTACTTGTCGGCGCCGTGTCCGCCACCGCGGGGGAGTGCAATCATGCTCGTGCTCACGAACGAAGCCAGCTGCGCATCACACGGACGGCAGCGTCAGGACGCTGGTCCACGGTGGCCATGGCTTGTTCACGTTCCAGGGTGGTTGGCGGAGGGGGAAGACGTACGGGGCGCTTGGGCTCATCGAGTTCCCGATCGCCATAGTCGTTCGCGCCCTGCATCGCCGACTGCATCTGCGAGCTGGCGGGTAGCTCCGGATACCCGGAGATCGACGGCAGCAGGTTCGGCGATCCGCCGGCAACGGCCAGCGATTTCTTTGGCTTGAGCGCGCTCACACTCACGAGCGCGATGACGAGCAATACGATGAGGGCGGCGATCGCCACGATCGGCTTCGGGTTCGCCTGCAGCTTAGCCATCATGTCCGGCGGCGGCAGCACCGAGTCGCGTTGCACGATCGGAGCGGGTATGTCGAACGGTGCACTCACCACCGAAATCATGTCGCCGCGCGTCGAGTCGACGCCGAGCGCGTTGCGCACCAGCGTCTCGATGCGAGCGATTTCTTCGGGCGTGCGTACCGTGATGATCGGCGCTTGCGCCGTCTTGATCGTGGTGTCGAGCACCGGCATCGTGACCTTGTCGGCCACGAGTACCGCTACGGTGAGCTTCTTCAGATTGCCGATCGCGCCGCTGAAGCTCTCGACACTCTTCGTGTTCTCGTAGGACGTGGCGGTGGTGCTGTAGCCAGCGCCCTGCGAGGGATTGCTTGGCGTCACTTCGGCCTTCTGCTCCGTGGCGAGTGCCTGACGCTCGGGGTCGACGGCCTGCACCGTGCGCTCGACTTTGTCGAAGTTGATCGACGCAGCCACCTGCACGCGGGCGTTGCCGGCGCCAACGAGGCTGTTGAGCAGCTTGTCGGCCTTCTGTTCCATGTACGTCTCGACTTCGCGCTGCACCGACAGTTGACGGCTGGAGAGACCGGCCACCGAGCCTTCGTCTTCGAGCGTGAGGGCCTGGCCGCGCTCGTCGACGATCGTGACGTGCTCAGGTTCGAGGCCGCCCACGCTGTTGGCGACCATGCTCGCAATGCCGTGCACCGTCTCGGCACGCGGCGTCTCGCCCCCGGCCATCTTGAGCGTCACCGATGCCTTGCTCGGACGCTCGTTCGCTTTGAACATCTGCGCGTCCTCGAGGGCGAGGTGCACCTGCACCATCTCGACGTTCTTCAGCTTGCCGATCGTGCGTTCGAGTTCTCCCTCGAGGGCGCGACGATAGTTCACTTTTTGTGTGAAGTCCGTCATGCCCCACGACGGTTTGTCGAATAGCTCGAGGCCCGGACGGCCGCCGGTCGGCATCGCCTCCGCCGCGAGATTCACGCGGGCTCGCGCCAGATCGGCACTGGCCACCAGGATCGTCGAACCGGTGCGATCGAGTTCGTACACGATGCCCGTTTCGGTGAGTTTGTCGGTCATCGCTTTCACGTTTTCCACCGGGATGTCCGCATACAGCGGGACCATCGTCGGCTGGGTCGCCCAGCGTGACACGCCGAATACGAGCGCCGTGGCGATGACGCCGACTGCGATGATCGCAATCTGCCGTCCGTTGCCCATGCGTCCGAAGAGAGATTCCATCAGGGAATTCATGACGATCGCTTACTCAGGACTGCATGGCGATGACGGACCGATAGGCCTCGACCATCTTGTTGCGCAACTCGATCATCATGTCGAGCGCGAGACCGGCTTCTTCACCGGCGGCCATCACCTGGTGCAACTCGACGTTTTCGCCGGCGGCGAAGCGCTGCGTGAGGTCACCCGCGCGATCGCGCGCGTCGGACACTTCGTTGATGGCGCGCGTGAGCGTGTTGCCGAATGAGTGCTCGCCTTCACCGACGACCGGGACCTGCTTGGCGAGGCCGGTGTCGCGTCCGCCGAACTCGGGCATCGCCCGTGTGAGAAGCTCGATTCGATTCTGCATGATGATCAGTCGGTGGGAGTCGAGAATCAGGCGCGGACGTCGAGGCGAATTCCGCGCGCCGCTGGCGGCGCCGGGTTCGTGGCGGCTTTGATGCGGCCGTAGGTGAGTGGCCCGAGCGCGGCGGTTTTCGCGAAAAAGTTGCGCTCGTCGTTCGTGAGCACGCTCCACAACGTCGGGTCGGTGCCGGCTGGTGCTTCCGGCGGCACCGTGCTCTGCGCGGTGGACTGTCCGGCAATCGGCGCCTGCGGCTTGAGCGCGGCGTTCTGCGATGCGCGAGCGTTCGTCGTCGCCTGCTGCGCGCGCTCGGCGCCATTCTGCGCGCCGTTCTGCGTGCGTGCCGTCTCGGCGCGGGTGGCGCCGAGGTTGGGAAGCAGCGGGGTGTTGTTGATGCCGTTGACGCTCATGTGAATCCCTTAGATGTCGATCGATGCGCGGAGCATCGACTTGGCGGTCTGAAACACGGCGGCGTTCGCTTCGAAGATGCGTTTGGCATCCATCAGCTTGACCATTTCCTGTGTGGTGTCGATGTCGGGGTAGCGCACGTAGCCGGCGTCGTTGGCATCAGGGTGATTCGGCTCGTACACGAGCCGTCCTTCGCCTTGATCTTCCGCCACGCCGGCCACGCGAACGCCGAACTCACCGCCGAGTGTGCCGCCGAGCGTGCCGTTCACGCCGCCGGTGGTGGGCAACACGGGCACCTCGATGGCTTTGCGGGAATCGCCGGGTGCGATGTCGAAGGCGCTGCTGCCGAACACGCTGCTGCTGGCGGCGGCCGTGCCCATGGTCGTCGCGAAATTTTCGGAGGTGTAGCGCGCGTTCTGTGACGTGGCCGCTTCCATCACGACGTCTTTCCGCTTGTACGGCTGACCGTCGGGGCCGCGGGTCACATCGGCGTTCGCCATATTCTGGGCGATTGTTTCCATGCGCTGGCGCTGTGCACTGAGTCCGCTGGCGGCGATGCCAAGCGAGCGGAACATCGGGCGGAGCGTCTGCTGGCCCGGGATCGGGAGTAGGGCGGGGCGGCGGCTCGGATCAATGGACATCAGCCGTTACCTCCCTTGATCGCGGAGCGGAGGCTGGCGTACGTCTTTTCGAGGAGGCGGCTGGTGGCAAGGAAGCGGATCTGTTCGTCCGCCAGCGCCGTCATCTCGTCCTCCACGTTCACGGGATTCACGTTGGCCTGTGCCATGCCGGCCTTCGCTTCCAGGGCGAATCCGTCACCATTGCCCACGGTTGCCTTGGAGACGCGATCCGCGATGCCCCGAGACCGCTCCACACTCTTGTCGAGCGCGCCTTTGAGCGAGGTGGCGGATGTGGTGCGATCGATGAGTCCGAAGAGCATCTGCGTATTCCCGGTGTGAAAGGGCGAGCGTATCCACACCGGTAAAAAGCAATGGCCGGGCCACCACGGACCGGCCATCGGGGACTCATCAGTTGTTGTGTGCTAAGTCATTGGTACTGTGAGTCTTGAGTGGTGAGTTCAAGTCTCGAGTCGTGCGTGTTTCCAGGCAAGCGACGTGCGGTCAATCACGCCATGAAGGCAATTACTGCCGGGTGCTGTGCTGACCAAACTTGCCGACCACGGCCGAGCGGTCGGAGTTGCCGACCCACTACTCGTCGTCGCTGTCGGCGTCCTTGCCGGGACCGTTGAGCTTATTGCGGAGGGTGCGCACGCTGATGCCCAGCAGTTCGGCTGCCTTCGTTCGGTTATTATCGGCCGCGGCCAGCGCATGCTGAATAAGGACCCGTTCCGCCTCGGCCACATTCAGCGAGGCCAGCGCGATATTGCCGTTCACGCCTGTCCCCGCGGCAATGCCCGCGGCATGACCAGCGGCAGGCGTGGCGCTCGTCATGGCTGGCAGGGCGCCGGGTATGGGGATCGCGCGAGGGCGAATGGACGGCGCGCCCAGCGAGTGGGCCAGCCCGAACCGCGTCCCTTCCAGGCAGTGCGCGTGGATCATCGGGTCTGGCGTCAGAATGACCGCGCGTTCGATGACGTGCTGCAATTCCCGGATGTTGCCCGGCCACGGATAGTGCTGCATCGACTCGAGCGCGTCGGGCGAGAGCCCATCGATCTTCTTGCCCAGTTCAGCCGCCGTGCGCATGGCAAATCGGAGGGCCAGCACCGCGATGTCCTCCGGGCGCTCCCGCAGGGGCGGAATCAGGACCGGGATCGTGGACAGTCTATAGTACAAGTCCTGCCGGAACGTCCCCCGGTCGGCCTCGGCGGCTAGATCACGGTTGGTGGTGGCCACGATACGCACGTCGACCTTGATCGAGGACGTGCCACCGACCCGCTCGAACTCCTGCTCTTGGAGCACGCGCAGGAGCTTGGCCTGCAGATCGAGTCGCATCTCCGAGATTTCATCGAGGAGCAACGTGCCGCGGTTGGCGCGCTCGAAGGCGCCTTCGACCCGCTTGATCGCCCCGGTAAAGGCGCCTTTCTCGTGGCCGAACAGGGCCGATTCGACCAGCCCCTCGGGGAGGGCGGCGCAGTTCAGCTTGATGAACGGCTTGTCGCGACGCTCGCTCTGGTCGTGAATGGCGCGGGCGAAGAGTTCCTTGCCGGTGCCCGACTCGCCCTGGAGCAGCACGGTGGCCCGAGTCGGGGCCGCCATGGAGACGGTCTGGAGGATCCGACGGATGGCCGGTGAGTCACCGATGATCTGCCGCTCGTTCCGGAACTGCATCACTTCCCTGCGGAGCGTCTCGTTCTCGCGCCGGAGGCGCACGAACTCGAGCGCCTGGTCCACCGCCAGCTCGAGCTGCTGCGGGCGGACCGGCTTCGTGATGTAATCGATCGCGCCAGCCTTGATGCTGGCCACCGCATGCTCGATGCTGGCGTGCCCCGTCAGCATGATCAGGGGGATGTCGTACCCCTCGCGTGCGAGCAACTGGAGGAACTCCAGCCCCGTCAGCCCCGGCATTCTATAGTCGGAAATGATCAGGTCGATGCCACCCCGCTCGAGGATCTGGAGCGCCTCAGGTACGCTTCGAGCGCCAACCGGGGTATGCCCCGATTGGGCGAGCGAATCCTCAAGGATCAGTCCGACGCTTGCCTCGTCATCGACATACAGAATTGTGGCCATGGCGGGGCAACGCAGGGACGAAGGGGCGTCTGGAGGGTGCAGCGGCGAAGCACCCGCGTGTCGAATCCTCGTGCGACACCCGGCAAATTTAGCCGCATGCCGCCGAAAGCGCGATGCACCGTGATCTCCCGCTCACCAAAGCGGCCGAGTCGCTCAAGAACCGGCGCGTCGGTCCGATACTGGTAGGAGCATACCGGCACCGTGTTGCGACCCTTCAGGGCTGTAACGGTCACCGAATCCATAGGTCAGATGCGCGTCACTAATTCGATCATCACCCGAAACAGCCAATCGCGCCTGCAAACCAACCTGCAGGGGCTCGATCGCATTCGGGATGACATCTCCTCCGGCATTCGCCTGCGGAAGATGTCCGATAACCCCACCAGCGGCGGGGAACTCGTGCGCATCGGCAGTTCGATGCGCGCGCTGTCGCAGTTCAAGCGGAACGTGGACAACGGGATTGCCCGCGCATCCGCCGAAGAAAATGTGCTGGACCAACTCACGAACGCCCTCACCCGTGGCATCGAGTTGGGCATCGGGCAGGCAAGCGCCACCGCCAATGCGCAGTCGCGCCTCATCGTGAAGGCCGAGGTCGATCAGCTCATCAACTTCGCGTCGAACCTGGGGAACACGCGCATCGGCGACGAATACCTCTTCGGCGGGAATCGCGCGGGAGAGGCTCCGTTCGCGACGCCCGCGCCGGCCACCGGCAGCTTCTCGCGGCTCACGCTGGCCGGCAATCCGGTCAATCCGAGTGGGAACATCACGCTCGAGATCGGGGACAACACGTTCGTCACGCCGACGCACAACGGCACCGAGGTGTTCATCGACACCGACGCCCTCGAGGCGCTCCGTGCGCTCTCGACGGCCCTCGGCAACAATGATCCCACGGCCATTCAGGCGGCGGCGGACCGCATTACGACGGCGAACAGTAACGTGCAGTCGCTGATCGGCACGCAGGGCGCACGCATCAACGAGTTGGAAACGGCCACGGTCAACCTCAATCTCCTGGAGTTGAACCTCAAGGCGTTCCGCGCCGACCTGCGCGACACGGAAGTCGATAAGGCGATGATTGAACTCGTGGGCAAGCAGACGCTGTATCAGGCGGCGATGAGCGCGACCTCGCGCATCCTCGGACTCAGCCTGGCCAATTACCTCTGACGCTGATGAGTCACGCCGTCATGGACCAGCAGGATCGCAGCACCACGACCTACACGATCACGTCGCCGGCCGTTGGCACGATCGAAGTGCACGGCGACGCCGTGATGCATTTCACGGACGCGCTCTGGGGCTTCCCGGAACGCACCAGCTATGCGCTGCTCCCCGCCGCGCGTCAGGGCCTCTGGTGGTTACTCTCGATCGACGAGCCGCAGACCACCTTCGTGCTGGCCGACCCGTTCGTTGATCACCCCGACTACGGCGTCGATCTCGGTGAGTCGGAGCGTGAGGCGTTGCAGATCGTCGAGCCCACCGACGCGCTGGCGCTGGTCATGGTCGCGCTGCCGATGACGGCGAGTGAACCGGTCACCGGAAATTTCCGTGCGCCCATCGTGTTCAACGTCAGCAAAGGGCTCGCGCGGCAGGTGGTAAATCGCGACGAGCAGTATTCGCTGCGGGAGCCGATGGATCTGTCGGCGTTTCCGCTCGCGGAAGACGGACTGCGGCTGGCGTAACGCGCCCTGTCGTTTATGCCTCTCTCGACCTCGACCGCCGCGCCCCTTGCCAGTGCGCAGCGCCGCGAAGACGGCACGCCGCGTTTCCACGTGCCCGCGCGCCCTACGCATCCCGCGTGGCGTGCGCTGGTCGAACGCGAACACGCCAGTGGCGTGGTGGCGGAACTTCGGCTGTTCCTCGATGCGCAACTCGAGGCGGGCGATGCACTCGTCGACGTCGCACCCGCGTTCGGCGTCGTGTCGCTGTCGGCGGTGACAGCCCCGCTGGGGCTGCCGAGTGTGTTTCTGGTTGACGACCACACGGCATCGCTCACGGCACTGCAAGGCGCCGCCCGTGATGCGGGGGGGTGGATCGATGCCTTCACAGAAGCCGATCTCGAGAATCATGAACTGGTGACGCGCGTCGCCGATCGGATCGCGCTCGAGGGGCGCGTGTTTGTGCACGCTGATGCGTCGTCTCTCCCTGGCGTGCTTCGCGGCCTCGGCCCGTTGCTCACGCTTGGTCGAGTGGTGGCCATATGCCTTTCTCCGGCGCCACAGGATTCCCCCACCGCACGCGCCGAAGCCACGGCGCTGCTGCAGGCGCGGGGATTCAGTTTGCACGACATGCGTGACGCGGAGGGCGGCCCATCCCTCTTCAGCATAACCGAGTGGCCCGCCGGCGTTCCCGTGATCGCGATCGTGGGTGCCACCGTCAACGATCCACCGCTCGACTGTGCGCGGGTAGAGAGCGCGCCAGGTGAATACGCCGTGCCAGCGCGCACGGCGCCGGTCGTGAGCGCTACGGTATCCGTGCCCGTCATGTCCGCCTCGCTCACGCCGCCCACGTTCTCGTTTCTCGCGCCGTATTGCCGCACCGGTTACGGGGTAGTTGGCGCGCATCTGCTGCGCGAATTCACGCAGTGCGATGCGCCCGTGGCGTATTTCCCGCTGGGTCCGATCGATCGGAGCATCGTCCAGAACGACGCGCTCGACGCGTGCATTGCGCGACAGGGTGCGTTTGACGATGCCGCGCCCAGCGTGCGCTTGTCGCAACAGTTCGACTTGGCGCTGCATGTGGGGCGTGGTCCGCGCATTGGCTTTCCCATCTTTGAGCTCGACACGTTCAACGCGGCCGAACGGCACCATCTGGAGCGGCAGGATCGCCTGATCGTGACCTGTGAGTGGGCGCGCACCGTCTTGTTGGAGAACGGGATCTGGCGCACGCCGATCGACATTGCGCCGCTCGGGGTCGATCGCACCGTATTCCACGAACAGGTCCAGCCAGCCTCCACCCGTGGTCACGACACGGTATTCATGAGCGTGGGCAAACTCGAAGCTCGCAAAGGACAGCGCGAACTGCTGCGCGCATTCGAGGCCGCCTTCACCCCCAAAGACACCGTGCGCCTTGTGCTGATCTGCCACAACGCCTTCGTCAGCGGTGCGCAGCTTGATGAGATGCTGGCCCCGTTCAAGCGATCGCCTATGGCGTCGCGCATCGTTCTGGTGACCAAGCCGCTCCCGCACCAGAAGGACGTAGCTGCGGCGATGGCGATGGCCGATTGCGCGGTGTTCCCGGCCCGCGCCGAAGGCTGGAACCTCGAGGCGCTCGAGATGCTCGCCCTCGGCAAGCACGTCATCGCGTCGGCGTGCACGGCGCACACGGCGTTCCTCACCGCTCAGAACGCGAAATTGGTGGCGATCGATGCGCTGGAAGAATCCGTGCCCGGCGAGCGCTACGGCCGATGGGCCAGCTGGGGAGAAACGCAGCACGAGCAGCTGGTGCAGCATCTCCGCGATATCCACCGCGAGCGGCAACGCGGTGAGCTGGCATTGAACGACGCCGGCATCATCACCGCGAAGCAATTCTCGTGGACGTCCACCGCCCGCGCCGTGATGGCGAGCGTCGCTCAGGCGTAGCGGCAGGGCGCCTGGCGCATCCGCTTAGCGCATCCGCACGGCAATCCCGATGGGGACGATCGAGTCGAACGACTCGATGAACTCCCAGCCGCCGAGTACCTCTTTGAGGTGCTCCCACAGCCAGAGTAAGGACGGCCGCAGCGCATCCGGGTGTGTGCGCAGCTGCGCGTAGCGGCTGCTCGGTGCATCTCCCAGCAGCTCGTCGGCCGAGTCGACCAAGTCGTCGAACACCAGCGCCCCTCCGATCGACACATAGGGCAAGACGTCGGAGAGATCCCACCAGGTACCGAGCGCGGTATGGTCGCCGTCCACCGTCACGAGATCGAACATCCTCGGCGACGCTTCTCCGGTGCGCAGCACCAGCGCGTCTTCCAGCTCGGTGGGGCCGATGGGCACCTCCTGAAAAAACACCGGCAAGGTGTCGTGGCTATTGCCGGAGAGAAAGTGGACGGCGCCACGGTGATGCGGCGCGACCCGATGCATCTCGTCACGCACGAAGCCCGGACCCGGGTTGTCCACGCCGCCGTAACTGTGCATCCACCAGTCGAATGAGTACGCCTGCACCTCAGGGGACTCGGCCAGCACTTGCGCCAGACTCCATCCGCGGCGCGTGCCGATCTCCAGGTAACTGCGCGGCTGCGTGGCATGGGCAATGGCGCGTAACGCTGAACGGATTTCGAAGCGCCGTTCGTTTTTCGCGACCCCCTCGCGCAGCCATTCGATCAGACGAGGCTTGTTCACCTCATCCGGTGCGAGTTGCTCGAGGGTGTCTGCCGTTGCGCCATTCAATGCGGGCGAGCCGATCACGGCGCGAATCGCCTCAAGATTGCGAAGCGCTACCGGCGAGGCGACGGATACTGACGCGGTTGTGGTCATGGGGATCGTCACGGGAATCGTCATTGTGGGAGAGGGGCCGCTCAGGCCGTATGTCGAGTCTTCTTGACGATGGCTGGTACCCCGACCGCCAGCGTGTAGGCTGCGATGTCCTTCGTGGCGACGGCGCCTGCACCAAGGATTGCATGCGGACCGATGCGGACGTGCTCCAGGATCGAGGCACCGGTGCCGATGTACGAGTGACTGCCCAGCCATACGCCACCGGATATGTGACAGCCCGGTGATACCGTGACGAAATCCTCGATGACCGCATCGTGTCCGATGGTGCAGTCGAGGTTGATCGCCACGTGTGCGCCGATCGCGATATCGGTTGTCGCCACCGTGCCCGCGCACAGAATCGTGCCTTCGCCAATCTCGACATCAGGCCCGACGCGAGCGCCGTCAGCAATGATGGCCGGTGCAAACCGGTAGCCGGCCGAACGGGCCTCAGCGACGACACGTTCTTTGATGTCGGTCATGCCGCCGATGCCGCACACCAGCAGCGTGTCGGCTTGTACATCAGACAGCATGCCAACCGGCAACCCTTTCAAGAGTGCCTGACGTGGCTCACGATCGATGAACATGATGGGCTCGAAGCGCAGGGAACTGTCGTGCGCCCGCGCATCGCGAAGCGCCCACCAGACCTCCCTCGCAAATCCACCGGCACCAAGGATCGCCAGTTTGATCGTACCCGTTGTTCGGGCGCTCATGCCGCCACCGACGTCGCGGTCACCGCCGTAACGGGT
>CAITQY010000740.1 GCA_903894655.1 uncultured Gemmatimonadota bacterium | reverse complement strand
CACCTGCACCGACTTGGTGTATTCCTTACCACCCACGTTGAGTTTCACGATGTAGCTCCCCGGTGTCGCGCTATTCCCCGCGCCGCCACGTGCGCCACCACCGCCACCCGCCGCACTCGGCGCACAACTTATGTCCGGCGCCGGACCGGCAGGCGGCGCCGCGGCGACCGGCGCGACCGGCGCGCCCGCTACACCACCGCGCCCACCGGCACCCGCCGTCGGCGCCGCGGCCAGCATCGGGGCCACCAGCGTCCACTGCACGCGGTTCATTCCGGCCACCGCCTTCATCGTCGTCTCGCACAGCGCGCGACCGGTGGGGTCGGCAATGGAAATCTTGGCGTCCCCTGCGGTCTTGAGGTGGAAGTGGATCGCGGTGCCGCGCGCCGGATTCTCGCCCTCGAACTGCTTCTCACCGCCGGTGTAGATGTCGAGGCGCACATCGTTTGCATACGCGACCGCGGCGCGCACATCGAACAGCGTCGCGTCGGCCGCCACCACCGCCGGCGTCCACTGCTGCAACGGCGTGATATCGTCGGCAATCCAGATGCTGCGGCCGTGCGAAGCGACCATGAGATCGCCGTCGCGCGGATGCACGAGAATGTCATCCGTACGTACCGTGGGATACCCGGTCATGAACGACTCCCACGTGGTGCCGCCGTTCAGCGAGATGTACAACCCGAATTCGGTGCCGGCGTACAAGAGTTGCGCGTTCTTGGGATCTTCGCGGATCACCTGCACATTGCCGCGCCGAGGCAGCGTGCCGCTGACACTCGACCAGCTGCGGCCGTAGTCGCGTGTGACGAACACGTACGGCGTGAGATCATCGCTCCGATGGCCGTCGATGGCGACGTAGGCGGTGGCGGCATCGTAGTGCGACGCTTCGATGCGTGACATCCAGTAGGGATTCGCGCCATTCAGCGCACCACTCGGCAGGCCGGTGATATTCTTGCCCACTTCGGTGAACGTCGCGCCGTGATCGCGGCTCAGCTGCAGGTTGCCGTCATCGGTACCCGCCCACACCACGCCCGCCAGTGCCGGCGATTCGCTGACGCTGATGATCGTGCTGTAGTTGGTCATGCCGTCGTTCTTGCCCAGCTGCGGCGCCGTGCCCGCGGCACCCATCACCGTGATCGCACAGCGATCCACCTGCTTGGTAAGGTCGGCGCTGGCCACCCAGAGGTCGCCCTGATTGGTGGAGCGGAACAGGCGATTGCCACCCAGCCACACCACGCTCGGGTCGTGCGGCGAGAGCATGTACGGCGTGTTCCAATTGAAGCGATACGTGTCACCCGGTTGCGCATTGATCACGTTGGCCGCGCCACCGCCACGCCCGCCAGCGCCCCCGCCGGGTCCACCCGCGCCCGCTGCGCCCGCCGCGGGCGCCGCGATGATGCGGCCATCCACACACGTGCCCGGAGCCGGCGCGGCGGCACCACCACGCGCCGGCGGCGCGATGGGGCGAATGCTCTTCACCACGCCCGTGCTCAAGTCGGTGCGTTGCGTGTTGCCGTCCTGCGACTCGCTGAACACGACAAACTTGTTGGTGGGGTCGACGGCGGTCTGAAAGCCGTCACCACCGCCGAAGCGGAACCAGTTGTGATCGCGGATCCCGTTGCGGCTGCGCAACGCACTCGCGCCGCCCCAGCTGTCGTTGTCCTGCAAGCCAAAGTAGATGTTGTACGGGCGCCCCATGTCGGCGCTCACCCAATACGCCAGGCCGACGGCCACGGTGTGCACGTACTCCCACGTTACGCCCTGATCCCATGACACGCCGAATCCGGCGTCGGCGCCGCGCAGAATGTGATCGCTGTTGGCGGGATCGATCCAGTACGCGTGCTGATCCACCATCTCGTTGCCCGCGCCCAGCCCCGAGTCGATGGGCGCGAACGTTTTGCCGCCATCAACCGACTTGGCCGCGCGCACGTTGGCGAGATACACCGTCTGGTCATTCGTTGGGTCGACGCGGACTTGGCTGAAATACATCGGGCGCCCGTTGCAGTGGCTCACGAGCGTCCACGTCTTGCCCTTGTTCTCCGAGCGATAGAGCCCCGGGCGATAGCGGCTGAGCGCGGGCACCTTCTTGAGGCTGTCGGGCGTGTTCGCGCCGAACCCCTTCGTCGACTCGGCGTTGCTGCACCAGTCGTACCCGCCGCGTCCACCGCCGGCACTGGCGCCGCCAGTGATGACCGCCGCGGAATCAGCACCGTCGGTCTCGATCTGCGCGTACACCACGTTGGGATTGCTGCGCGCGACGTCAATGCCGATGCGGCCGAGCGTGCCCGGAGGCAGTCCGCCGTTGGTGAGCTTGGTCCAGCTCTTGCCGCCGTTTTCCGTTTTCCACAGCGCGCTGCCGGCGCCGCCGCCGTTGAAACAGCAGCCGGTGCGCCGACGCTGATAGCTGGCCGCGTACAACACACTCGAATTCTTAGGGTCCATCACGAGATCGGTGAAGCCCGTGTTCTCGTCGATGAACTTGATCTTGTTCCACGTCGTGCCACCATCGGTGGTCTTGAACACGCCACGCTCGGCATTCGGCCCGAACAAGTGTCCCGGCGACGCGACATAGACCGTATTGCTGTTGCGCGGATCGAGCACGATGCGCGCGATGCTCTGCGTTTCCTTGAGGCCGATGTTGGTGAACGTCTTGCCGCCGTCGGTGCTCTTGTACATGCCGTCGCCGAACGACGACGTCTGCCGATTGTTCGGCTCGCCCGTTCCCACATACACGATGTTCGGATCGCGTTGATCCACCGCCACGTCACCGATACTCGCGCTGCTGTAGCGCTCGAAGATAGGCGTGAACGTCGTGCCCGCATTGACGGACTTGAACACGCCACCCATGGCGTAGCCGACGTAGATGATGCGCGGGTCCTTCTCGAACACCGCAATGTCATCGATGCGGCCGCCCATGCTGGCCGGACCCACGGAGCGGAACCGGAACGGCGCGAGCACCGGGTTCGCGCTGCGGTTGACCAGCGCAGTGGTGTCGCGCCGACGGATGTTGGATTGAGCACCCAAGCCACCGAGGGGCGCGGCGAGCAGCAGCGTACAGGCGATGCGGAACACGGAAGGGCGCACGATGGGGCTCCAAAAAGGGATGGAGCTAATGTGCGCCACCCCCGGTCATTCGGGGAGTGCAGGCGCGTCCACACGCCCAACCGGCGCAGCGTACCACGAAGTCGTTCGCCCGCGGCAACAGCTGTCACACCTTGACGGTGGTATCTGAATCCGAGCGTGGCCGCGATTCAAGAACAGCGGGTGCCGGCCGAAGCT